>JAEUUM010000244.1 GCA_016787375.1 Saprospiraceae bacterium | reverse complement strand
ATTAAACTGGGAGACTTTAGAATCAACTCCATACAAAGGCTGGTTATTCTGTTTATCATCAGATGGGAAATTGAAGTGGGAAAGGTTTTATAAGAATCCCAAAAATTTAGATGAAGGGGTGAATATATTTCGCAAACTCGTAATCTGCGATGATGGCGGCATATTGGTAGGCACAGAAGGGAGCGACGTAAAAAACAAATCGGGCCTGTGGTTATTAAAGCTCGACAGTATGGGATGCCTAACGCCCGACTGTGCAGGTACAGAGCTCTATACATCGGTAAAGGATGAAAAAGGCAACTGGAAGGACATAAAAGAGATATTTTTCAGTATGTATCCCAATCCGGCAAAAGAAGTAGTTAACATAGATTTTTTCAGTCCACAACCGGGTCGAAAGATGGAGTTAATGGTATCGGACATGAATGGCGTTGGGCTATATAGGACAGAAATCAACAATGAAAAACACATCGAACAAATAAATGTATCCGGTTACAAACCTGGTAGCTATGTAGTGAGCTTGTTGATGAATGGCAAAGTGATACAGAGCGAAGGGATGGTGAAAGAGTGATAACAGTCAATTAGTACCGAAGATCAATATCGGCATCTGCGATCAGTTAATACCGACGATGAATGTTGGCAGCTGTGGTCAATTAGTCAGTTAGGTTTGTCGGAATTATAATTATATGTGCTTAGAAACTCTAGCTTAATCATCAAAATTCAACCAGTCCTTTACTGGTGGAGTTTTGTACTTTAGGCGGGTTTCCATTTTTTTTTTAAACCTGTCTATCAGCAGTGCGGCAATTGCCAAATTAGGCATCAATGGCGACTTTGGATCCAAGGCTTGCCAGATTAAACTTTCGTTAACATCATGCCTGTAAAGCAGGTTAAGCAGGTATTCCAATCTCCCGGAATCAAGTAGCTCGTTGATTCTAATTGCCAGAGCCTTAAATATCATTTCTTCCGTATATGACTCGTCTAAAGAATCCAGTTCGAACTCTTCGGCTACCGGTAAAAATTCGTAAATAAGCATAACCGGATGTTAGGAAGGTGGATTTATAAAATTGAGAATATCTTCGACGTAGTCACGGTGATTGGCTAACCTAGGTATTTTATGCTGACCTCCCAGTTTACCTCTTTTTTTCATCCAATTATGAAATGTACCACTTGGCAATTCTTGAATGGTTAGGTTGTTAAGGGCCATATTTTTATACCTTTTGGCCTCATAATCACTGTTGATGTTTTGAAGGTTTTTATCCAGTTTTTCAGCAAACTTCTCAATATCCAAGGGTCTTCTTTCAAATTCGATTAACCATTGATGACTTCCCTTACCATCATTTTTGATGTAAAATGGAGCCACCGTATATTCGCAGACCACAGTATCAAATTCTCTACAAGTTGCAGACAAGGCTGAATCTGTATTACTAACCATAACCTCTTCTCCAAATGCATTAATAAACTGTTGGGTACGTCCACTAACTTTTATCTTATAAGGACTTGTGCTGGTGAATATAATGGTATCTCCCGGCATATATCTCCAAAGACCTGAGTTTGTGGAAATAACTATTGCATAATTTTTACCAACCTCAACTTCCTCCAGTAATACAGTTTGAGGGTTTTCTTTTTCCCATTCCTCCATTGGCAGGAATTCGTAATAAATTCCATTATCAAGCAAGAGCAACATATCGTCGCTCTTTAAGTCGTCTTGTATGGCAAAATAGCCCTCTGATGCATTATAAATTTCTACATAATTAACTGATTCGGAAGGCAAAAATTGTTTGAATTGTTCCCGATATGGCATGAAACTAACCCCACCATGTATGTATGTTTCGAAATTTGGCCAAATCTCCAAAATGTTAGACTTGCCGGTTATTTCAAGGAGTTTGCGGAACAATACGATGGTCCAGGTAGGAACTCCACCAATCATGGTAATGTTCAGGTCTAGTGCTGCCCTTGCTGTAAGTTCAATCTTCTTTTCCCACTCCGACATCAACCCGATTTCAAGGTTTGGGGCGTAAAATGGTTTAGCAAATGCAGGCATGTGAGCCATCATTATAGCTGATACATCACCTATTTTGGACTCAGGATATTCGCTGAAATCAACCAGCGAACCGCCCATAATAAGATTTTTGCCGGCAAATATTTGGCTTTCGGGTTTGTTTTGATAAAGTAATGTTAAGGTATCCCAAGATCCTCTGATATGACATTTTTTCAGATTTTCTTTGGAAACTGGAATAAATTTAGATTTGTCGGAAGTTGTTCCGCTTGATTTTGAGAACCATTCCACTACACCTGGCCATAAAACATCCTTTTCTCCATGCATCATTCTTTTGATGTATGGCTTGAGTGTTTCATAATTTTGTAAGGGTACTTTTTGTGAAAATTCTTTTCTGTCATTCAACTGACTAAAATTATGTTCTATTCCCCAAACCGTATTTTCAGCTGTTGATACAAGATTATCCCACACTTCATTTTGTGCATTGACAGGATATTTCATAAAACGCTCAATCATCCCGTAACGCTCCAACAAATACCACTTAAATATATTATTTACTATTCCCATTTTTCACAAATCAGGTATTTCCACCCCATTCACAAAGGTAATTAATTTTAAAATAACCTTTGTTTCACAACAATTTAAACTGAAAGTCAATTTAAAAACACGCACTTACTCGAAATTTAGCTTTCACGTAGCGCTCTTCTCAATATTTTACCAACATTTGTTTTTGGCAAACTGTCTCTGAATTCAATTTCTTTTGGAACTTTATAAGCAGTTAAATTCTCTTTACAGTGTTCAATTAATTCGTCTTTATGCAGAGAATTGTCCTTTTTGACTATGAAAAGCTTAACAACTTCACCTGATTTTTCATCCGGAATTCCGATTGCTGCAGCTTCCAAAACTTTTGGGTTCATCATGGCTACTTCTTCAATTTCATTGGGGTAAACGTTGAATCCTGACACCAAAATCATGTCCTTTTTTCGATCTACTATTTTAAAATAACCATCAGGCTCCATCAATCCGATGTCTCCGGTAGACAGCCAGCCATCCTTTATTGATGCGGCAGTTTCATCGGGTTTGTTGAAATAACCTTTCATAACCTGCGGACCCTTTATCTGTATTTCGCCTGATGCACCCACCGGTACAATGGAACCCATTTCATCCACTACCCTCATTTCAGTGGAAGGCACTGGTAGACCGATATACCCTGGTTTGCCTGAACCATCCAACGGGTTTACACAAGCCACCGGAGAAGTTTCAGTTAATCCATAGCCTTCTGAAAGTTGACATCCTGTCATTTTTTGCCATTTTTCTGCTACCGATTTTTGTACAGCCATTCCTCCTCCAACTGATATTTTTAAAGAGCTAAAATCATAATTTTTAAAGTCCGGATGGTTCATAAGTGCATTAAAAAGTGTATTTACTCCGGGTATAAGAGATATTTTGTGTTTTTTAAACTCTTTCAACACAGAAGGAAGATCACGGGCATTCGTGACTAAAACCGTATAACATCCAATGCTTAATAATGCAAGACAATTGACCGAAAACGCAAAAATATGATAAAGAGGTAAAGGGGAAAGCACTGTTTCCTCGCCTTCTTTTAAAAACGGCAACATGATGGAGCGTATTTGTAGCATATTTGCCACAAGGTTTCTGTTGGTAAGCATGGCACCTTTTGCTACTCCGGTTGTACCACCGGTATATTGAAGCATAATCACATCATCAGGTTGTCCTTGAAAAGATTTGATGGTAAATTTTCCTCCTTCATCAATGGCATGTTTAAAAGAAACAGTATTTGGTAAGCTAAATGGCGGAACCATCCTCTTTATCTTAGAAACAACAAAATCTACAATTTTACCTTTTATTGTTCCCAACATTTCACCAATCGTAGTTGTAATGATGGTTTTAATGGCAGTTTCTGAAAGTATTTCTTCCAGGTTTGAAGCAAAGTTTTCAGCAATTACAATTGCCTTAACACCACTGTCTAAAAATTGGTGCTTCATTTCTCTTGGGGTATAAAGCGGGTTGGTGTTTACAATAACCAGCCCGGCTCTGAGGGACCCAAATAATGCTATTGGATATTGCAATAAATTTGGCATCATCAATGCAATTC
>JAEUUM010000115.1 GCA_016787375.1 Saprospiraceae bacterium | reverse complement strand
TTTTTTTTTATGCAAATAGGTTGTATATTTGCACTCGCTTTGCGGTTATATAAGTTATAATCGCCGAAATTACGGAGAGATGGCAGAGTGGTTTAATGCGGCAGTCTTGAAAACTGTTGACTGTAACAGGTCCCGGGGTTCGAATCCCTGTCTCTCCGCACTTCTTAGTAAAAGCCCGATTTTCGGGCTTTTTTCATTTCAGATAATCTATCTGTACGACTTCAAATTAAGCTACTTAGTGTTCGTTTAACTCTATCTTCAGGGCAATATTCTTTCAATTCTAGATTTGCGTTTGTTTTTCAGTATTAAACAAAAAAAGAATTGACATTGTAGTAGTTTTTTTCAAATTCTTAAATATATATTTGAGCTTTCACTTTTGGTCTGATACATTTTTCATGGCTTATGTGATTCAATTTAACTAACCTAAAATCAAATCAATGCAAACAAATCCTGCTACTAAACAGCAATCAGGGGCTCTGGCAACATTAATTTCGGTATTTTTTTTCTGGGGTTTCATTGCTGCATCTAATGGCGTATTTATCCCATTTTGTAAACATTATTTTAATCTAGACCAATTTCAAAGTCAACTAATCGATTTCGCATTTTATGGCGCTTACTATCTTGGGGCATTGGGATTATTCTTCTTCGGCATGATAGGTGGTAAAGATTTGGTAGGAAAATGGGGCTATAAACGCAGTATTATATATGGCTTGTTGTTTTCTTGTATTGGTGCGGTCGTAATGATTTTGGCCGTAAATTTTGGAGGATTTACTGGAATTTTATTTGCGTTATTTATAGTAGCACTTGGTTTTTCACTTCAACAAACAGCCGCACAACCATTTGCCATATCATTGGGAGATCCGGCAACAGGTTCTCACAGAATAAATCTGGGCGGTGGAATAAATTCATTTGGAACAATGATTGGTCCAATTATAGTTGCTTTTGCTCTTTTTGGATCAGCTGTTTATTCAGACGATCAAATACAAGCATTGGGCCTAGGCACTGTAACCATATTATATTCTTTTGTGGGCGGCCTGTTTCTGCTGTGTGCGTTACTTTTTATATTTTCTAAAAAAGTACCGGCAGGTATCAATGATGAAACGCTTGAAAAGGCAAGTAAAGCAGTTATGATTTTGTTCATCATCACCGTTCTGTTGGTATTGTGTTTTATACCAGTTTTTCGCAGTTACATTGGTATTGATACACAGTTAACAGATGAAGGCAAACACGTATTGGAGATAGGGAGAATGAGATGGTTATTGCTGGCTTTAGGAGTTGTGGTGTTTGGGCTATTAAGCTCAAATTATGCCGCCAGGAAAAATCAAACTGGATGGGGCGCAATGCAATATCCACAATTGGTTCTAGGGATGCTTGCAATATTTGTTTACGTCGGAGTTGAAGTATCTATTCAGAGTAATTTGGGCGAATTACTAAAAAAGCCTGAATTTGGTGGTCTGCAAGCCTCAGATATCTCTCCATACATTTCAATGTACTGGGGCAGCTTAATGATAGGCAGATGGGTTGGAGCCATTCCGGTTTTCAATCCAGGTAAGAGCCTGAAGTCCTTATTGCTTGTTATTGTCCCCATGGTCGCATTTGGATTGATTATTCTTGTTAATTCGATCGCTCAAAAGGATATGTCCCCGTTATATTGGTATGTACTATGTGTTTTTGTGCAAATTGGGGCCTTCTTTATCTCGCAGGATAAACCCGCATTTATGTTGTTTCTTTTTAGTATTCTGGGAGTTGTTGCAATGCTGGTTGGCTTGATGACAAGTGGTACACTTGCAATTTATGCTTTTTTGAGTGGTGGATTATTCTGTTCAATTATGTGGCCTTGCATATTCTCTCTGTCCATCGCAGGTTTGGGCAAGTATACAACTCAGGGAGCAGCATTTCTAATAATGATGATTTTGGGTGGCGGTATTATACCTCCGATTCAGGGAAAACTTGCTGACATATCAAGTGTTGGTATTCACCAGTCATATTGGGTACCCGTAATTTGCTTTGCCTATTTGGCATTTTTTGCATTTGTTGTCAAAAGGATGTTGAAGAAGCAAGGCATTGACTATGACACACAAATCAGTAACCACTAACAAAAAATTAATATTATAGATATGATGCTTATTGCAGATGGTGGAAGTACAAAGAGTAATTGGTGTTTAATCAATGAAAATGAGTCACAACACCGGTATTTCAACACAGAAGGATACAACCCCTACTTCTCGGATACAATTACTATCATCAAGTCTTTGGAAAGCAGTTTACCAGAGGATCTGGATAAAAACTCAATAAAAAATGTTTTTTATTACGGTGCCGGCTGTTCAACAAATGAAAAGAACAAAATTGTAGAGCTCGCTATGCAATCTGTTTTTAAAAATGCTAAAATATTTATCGGGCACGATTTATTAGCTGCCGCAAGGGCGTTATTAGCAAACAGCCCGGGTTTTGGAGCTATTCTTGGAACAGGGACGAATACATGTTTATATGATGGCAAGAAAATAATCCACAATATTGACTCTCTTGGATATTTTTTGGGAGATGAAGGTAGTGGGTCATTTATTGGAAAAAGATTATTAAGAGACTATATGCGAGGTCTTCTACCTGATGTCTTACATGCAAACTTCGTAAATACATTTGGACTAAGCAACGAAGACATTCTCGATGCTCTTTACAATAAACCACTTCCAAATAGATTTTTGGCAAGTTTTGCAAAATTTGTGTACGACAACAACAACCTAAAATATAGCAGAGATATCGTTCTGGAAGGCTTTACTGTTTTTTTCCAAAATCTTGTTAGCAATTACCCGGATTTTAGAACATACAGCTTTAATTGTGTTGGTTCAGTAGGTTACAATTTTAGGGATATTTTGAAGGATGTCGCTTCTGAATATGGAATGAAGGTTGGAAAAATAATACGCTCCCCTATTGATGATCTTGTCCAATATCATTTAGATTTTGCAAGTGATTTTAATTAATATAGCATTTAGCAAATAATTGAGTTAGAATGGATTTTCATAGTAACAAAAGAATCTTGCATTTAAAGCATTACTCAACTTGTGTAATTCTGATTTTATATTCATTTCAGTCATTGGGGCAATCCCAAAATAAATTTATCTCCAAATCTGATTTTATTGACAGTTTATCTCTAAAAACATTTAATTATTTTTGGGAACTCGCTGAACCTGAAAATGGACAAATTCCAGACAGATGGCCGAATGAAACTTTTTCGAGTATAGCTGCTACTGGATTTGGACTTGCATGTTACATAATTGGAGTAGATAAAGGTTATATAACAAGAGAAATGGCAGCTAAACGTGTGCTAAATACACTGCTGTTCTTAAAGAATTCACCCAAAGGAAATCAATCTATAGGAATAAACGGATACAAAGGCTTTTTTTATCATTTTTTGCAAAAAGGTTCAGGCTTACGATTCAAAAATGTAGAATTATCTACCATAGATACAGGATTGCTGATGGCGGGAATTTTAAGCACTCTGAGCTATTTTGAAGAAGACAACCCTACTGAGAATCAAATTAGATCAATAGCAGAAGAATTATATCTTGAAGTTGATTGGCGCTGGGCTATGAATAACCAAAAAACAATGTCCATGGGTTGGCATCCTGAAACCGGTTTCATTCAAAATAC
>JAEUUM010000241.1 GCA_016787375.1 Saprospiraceae bacterium | reverse complement strand
TTACTGCCGGTTCTAGTGATGCAGGTATTACCCTTGAGGGGCCTATTGGTTCAAAGACAACATTTCTTGCATCCGCCAGGAGATCGTATTTACAGTTTTTGTTCAAGGCACTCGAACTTCCTTTTTTGCCAACATACAATGATTTTCAGCTAAAAGTAAAACATAAAATTGACCAGAAAAATGAAATTTACTTCGTTGGCTTAGGAGCTATTGATCAATTTAAACTCAATTTTGATGCAAATAAAACAGAGTCCCAACAGTACCTTTTAAATAACTTACCTGTAAACACCCAATGGAACTACACCAACGGATTGGTTTATAAAAACTACCAAAAAAATGGTTACTGGACATTTGTGTTGAGCAGAAATATGCTTAATAACCAGGCAATAAAATATGAAAATAACCTGGAAAACGAACCCAATAAACTTATTTTGGATTACAAATCGCAAGAAATTGAAAATAAATTTAGAGCAGAACACACACTCAGGTTCAATGAGAACAAACTTGTTTACGGTATCAGTTATGAATCTGCAAAGTACAAGAATTCCACTTACAATAAAATATTTGTCAACGGAACAGCGTCTGTTATCGATTTCTCTAATGAGCTGGCATTAAAAAAATATGGTGGTTTTGTTCAGTACAGCAGAAAGTTTTTAAATGAGCGCTTGAGTCTGTCAGGTGGATTTAGATTGGATGCAAATGATTATTCACCTGAAATGTCTAATCCTTTAGATCAGCTATCTCCGCGTTTTTCATTGTCGTACTCATTGACACCTAAATTATCGTTCAATGCCAATACAGGTATATTTTTTCAGTTGCCACCTTACACCATTCTTGGCTACACTGAAAACAATAATTTGATCAATAAGCAAAATAAAATTAAATACATAAAAAATAATCAGCTTGTGGCTGGTTTTGAGTATAACACGTCTTTGAACAGCCGAATTAGTATTGAAGCTTATTATAAGACCTATCAAAATTATCCCTTGCTTTTAAGGGATAGCATAACATTGGCGAATATTGGAGGTGATTTTGGAGTTGTCGGAAATGAACCGGCCATTCCTTTTGCAGAGGGTCGATCGTATGGAGTTGAATTTCTATTTCAACAAAAACTATTCAAAGGATTCTATGGAATCATTGCATACACTCTTGGAAGAAGTGAATTTCAGGACAAAAACAAAATCTTTATTCCATCTTCATGGGACAGCCGTCACATCGTAAATTTAAGTCTTGGTAAAAAATTAAAAAGAAATTGGGAAGTCGGTGTTAACTGGAGATTTCAATCAGGACTTCCAACAACTCCATTTGACTCTCGGTCGGCCCTTGTGACCAGTTGGGAATTAAACGGAAGAGCATTGCCAGATTACAATCTCTTGAACACAAATAGACAAGATGCATTCAATCAAATTGACTTTAGAGTGGATAAAAGATGGTACTTTAAAAATTGGAATCTTAACATCTATTTGGACATTGAAAACATCAACGCAGGTAAAATTACCAGCCAACAATTGATACTGGACAGACCTTTAGATGAAAATAACCAACCAATAGGCGGTCCTGTTATAGAAAATCCGAATGACCCGGTCGAATTACAGCGGTACAAGTTAAAAACAATTGATGATGTAAGTGGTACTGTTTTACCTAGTATTGGTTTATTGCTTGAATTTTAATCCTAGGCTTTGGCTTTTAATTCCTCAAGATATCTTTCCAGTTCTACTTCATCAAATACCAGCACCTCTCTGGGCTTTGAACCATCACCTGCACCTACGATACTCATTGCTTCTAATTGGTCCATGATTCGACCTGCCCTGTTGTAACCGAGTTTGAGCCTTCGCTGAATCATTGACGTACTGCCGTGTTGGTTGATCACGACCAGGCGTGCCGCATCTTCAAACATATCATCAAGGTCACCGTATTTGATTCCGGAGACACCATGAATTTCGCCATCTTCATCTTTGTACTCTGGTAAGAAGAATGGAACCGAAAAGCCTTTCTGCTCTGAAATAGTTTGAATAACTTTTTCTACCTCAGGCGTATCAACGAAGGCACATTGAAGTCTGATGGTTTCACCACCAACGGACAACAGCATATCGCCCTGACCAACCAGCTGATCTGCACCACCTGAGTCTAAAATTGTTCTCGAGTCAAATTTTGAGGAAACTTTGAATGCAAGCCTTGCCGGGAAGTTGGCTTTAATAACACCTGTAATAATGTTTACAGAAGGTCTTTGAGTAGCAATAATTAAATGGATACCAACTGCACGCGCAAGTTGAGCTAAACGTCCTATTGGCAATTCAACTTCCTTTCCTGCGGTCATAATCAAATCCGCAAACTCATCTATCACAAGTACTATAAACGGCAAAAATTTATGTCCTTTTTCAGGATTCAGATGTCGCTCAGCAAATTTGGTATTGTATTCCCTAATGTTTCGAACCTCTGCTTTCTTTAATAAATCATAGCGTTGATCCATCTCTATACAAAGAGAATTTAGGGTATGAATTACTTTTTTTGTTTCAGTAACAATGGGTTCTATTTGATCCGGCAAAAACCCCAGGAAGTGGTTTTCGAGTCTTGCATACGGGAACAATTCAACCTTTTTAGGATCAATTAAAACTAGTTTGACCTCTGAGGGGTGCTTTTTATACAAAATTGATATAAGCAAAGCATTGATACCAACTGACTTTCCCTGACCGGTGGCTCCGGCAATAAGTAAATGTGGCATTTTAGCAAGATCAGCTATGAATACCTCATTAGCAATGGTTTTACCCAAAGCAATCGGCAAATCCATTTTGGTTTTGGTAAATTTTTCAGACTGGAGAATTTCCTTTAATGAAACCACCTGACGTTTTTTATTTGGCACTTCTATTCCAATTGTACCTTTACCTGGGATAGGGGCAATTATTCGTATACCCAGTGCTGAAAGTTTTAGTGCAATATCGTCCTCAAGGCTTTTGATTTTAGAGATTCGTACACCCGGTGCAGGAATGATTTCATATAAAGTAACCGTTGGTCCTACAGTGGCACGAATTTTTGTTATTTCGATTTTGTATTCCTGCAGAGTTGCAATAATTTGATCTTTATTAGCTTCTAATTCTGCACGATCAATTTCAATTTTTTGTTCAGAATAGTCATGTAGTAAATCGATAGATGGGTACTGGTATTTACCAAGATCAAGTTTGGGATCATAGGGAGTGTCTAATCCGATATGGTCGCCTTGTTTTATTTCATCCATGATTGGGACCTCATCGTCTTTGGCGTTTTCTGCATACTCCTCTGCCAGCTCGAGGGTTAGTTGCTTCTGTGAAACAAGATCATCTTCATCTCGGTCAATGGTATTAATCTTAGACGCAGTTTGGTGTTCTTGAATAATCTCAATTTCTTCATGGTTGAGAAATTCCTCTGTCTCCTTTTCTTCCTCTTGTTTTATGTTTTTGAGTATTTCCTCCCTTTTGGCCCTTGCTGCTGAAACAGCATCGGTTAATTTCTCTTTAAAAGCTTCAGTCTTGTTTTCACTTTTGGCGACGTCACTTGAAAAATCTTTAACCTGACCCCAAAGAGAACCAACACTCACCTGGCTCAAATCTGGATTAAAATACCAAACAACCATTCCAACCAAGACAAAGAGTAGCAATAATACCATCCCTAAAGTGCCAAGGAAACTTTGAAGCCAATCGCAAGCACCTTGTCCAAATGCACCCCCCCAAGGAAATGATGAACTAGAAAAGATGAATTCCAAATAAACACATGAAAACAGAATAATCAAAAAGCTGTTTTTTAGAGTGGTTATTGGTTTTTTAGGTTTTTTATTTTTTATTAGGTGAATACCTACCCATCCGAGCAAATATACCAACACAAAACTCGCTATGCCAATACCCCAATAAAAAAACATATTGGATACGATTGCACCAAACCTGCCCAGCAGGTTGGCCGCTTCAACATTATTCTGAAATAGAAGGTCCCATGAGAAACGTAAAACTTTATCCTGATCTATATACCAAGTAAATAAATAACTTGTGAAGGCTACAAAAAGGAATGATGCGAGCAAAATAAAGACAAGGCCTGCTATTTTGGGGCTTCTGTTTTTGGTGTCTCTGGTTCCCGTCTTCTTTTCCTTGGATTTTTTGCTGGTAGACATATAATTATGGGATCAATTCAAAAGATAAATTCGACAACAGGCAAAAATAATAAATAATATCATATTAAAATAAATTATCAATAATAATGGTCACATCTCATAAAT
>JAEUUM010000236.1 GCA_016787375.1 Saprospiraceae bacterium | reverse complement strand
ATCCACCAGTACCTTTTTGCTTATGAAGTTTTCTTGTAGAACCAGAAAGTTCCCAACGTTCTTTTGACTTGTGAGTACCTTGCCTTTGGTTAGCGAGATATTGTTTAACTGCAAGATATACACAATGCTGGTTCGTAGCTACTCCGAAAACCTCTTCGGGTAATTCTACAGTTCTACCTGTTGCTACACCATCAATATTAAAGACATCTAATTTCATGTCCGGTTATTTTTCAATTATTACGAATGAACCCTTATGACCAGGGATTGCTCCCTTAATTATGATCAAATTCTTTTCAGGGAAAATATTTACAACTTTAAGATTTTTAACCTTAACTTGATCACCGCCCATACGACCAGCCATTCTCATACCTTTGAATACTTTCGAAGGATATGAAGAAGCACCGATAGAACCAGGAGCTCTCAACCTGTTATGCTGACCATGAGTACTTTGACCCACACCACCAAAGTTATGACGTTTTACAACACCCTGGAAACCTTTACCTTTAGAAGTACCTACAGCCCTTACCATATCGCCGATTTTGAAATAATCCTCGATGTTAAGCTCTTCACCAGCGTTTTTAGAAATTTCAGGGTTTCTGATTTCTATTAACTTCTTCTTTGGAGTAGTACCAGCCTTTTCAAAGTGACCTTGTAAAGACTTAGATGTACGCTTCATCTTTGCCTCTCCATAACCAATTTGAAGTGCACTGTATCCATCATTATCAGCAGATTTGACCTGAGTTACCACATTGGGTCCCATTTCAACTACTGTGCAAGCTATATTTTTGCCGGAAGCATCGTAAATACTAGTCATTCCGACTTTTTTGCCTATCAATCCGTTCACAATTAGATAGTTTTAAAAGTTCAATTTAATCCAGTACTGTTTAAAACAGCCTGGTATCTTTTTTAGAATTAAAATTACGTTAGTTTGACCTGAATGTCCACACCGCTTGGAAGCTCTAACTTTGAAAGTGCATCCACTGTTTTCTGCGTCGGTGTGTAAATCTCTATGAGTCTTTTGTGGGTCCTCAATTGGAACTGCTCACGAGCTTTTTTATTGACGTGCGGGGAACGCAGAACAGTAAAAAATTTCTTCTCGGTTGGCAGCGGAATCGGACCAGACACAACAGCACCACTACTTCTAACAGTTTTTACAATCTTCTCAGTTGATTTATCCACTAAATTGTGGTCATAAGATCGTAGCTTAATTCTGATTTTTTGATTCATAACCTAATCAAATATATGTTTTCAAAATATTGGAAGATACTTTATATCTTCCTAATTAATTAATAAAATTCAAATTACACTTTTACAGAGCCTTTAGATTTTTCAATTACTGAATCTGCTATTCCAGAAGGGGCAGGATTGTAATGAGAAAATTCCATGGCTGATGAAGCACGACCAGAAGTGATGGTACGCAACTGGGTTACATAACCAAACATTTCAGAAAGAGGAACTTCCGCTTTGATGATAACCGCATTGAATTTAGTATCTTGACCTTTGATCAATCCTCTTCTTCTATTCAAGTCACCAATAACACCACCTGTATATTCATCAGGACAAGTAACTTCGAGTTTCATTATCGGCTCAAGAAGTACAGGTGCTGCTGACGAAGCAGCTGCTCTGAAACCCTCTTTTGCACAAAGCTCAAAGGCAATAGGCTTAGAGTCAACTGAGTGCATAGACCCATCATATACCCTAACTTTCATTGCATCGATTCCATAACCTGCCAAAACTCCATTACTCATCATGGCAGTGAAACCATCGCTGATTGGTTTTTGATAATTTCTATCAATTGAACCACCTACGATATCCCAAACGAATTGAAGCTTTTTCTTTCCAGATTTAAAATCATCAGAATCAAGAAACTCTTGATCTGCAGGACCCAGTTCAAACTCCATGTCAGCAAATAACCCCGATCCACCGGATTGTTTTTTCAAACGCTCTCTGTGCGAAACCTTCTTAGTTAAAGCTTCTTTATAATTAACCTGAGGAGCACCTTGATTACATTCAACCTTGAATTCTCTTCTCAAACGGTCAACGATTATTTCTAAGTGAAGCTCACCCATACCACTAATGATGGTCTGGTTCGTATCTTCATTATATTGAACTCTGAAAGTAGGATCTTCTTCAGCTAATTTTGCTAACGACATACCCAACTTGTCAAGATCTTTTTGAGTTTTAGGCTCAATTGCTATACCAATAACAGGCTCAGGGAATACCATACTTTCAAGAACTATCGGTGATTTTTCATCACAAAGGGTGTCTCCTGTTCTGATATCTTTGAAACCAACTGCAGCACAAATATCACCTGCTTCTACCCTGTCAATTGGGTTTTGTTTGTTGGCGTGCATCTGATACAAACGAGAAATTCGCTCCTTATTGTCCGTTCTTGTATTTAGAACATATGAGCCGGCATCCAACGCACCTGAATATACTCTTATAAAGCACAGTCTACCTACGAAAGGATCCGTTGCAATTTTAAATGCCAATGCAGTAAACGGTTCTTTAACATCAGGTTTACGAGTAATTACTTCATCATTCTTAGGATTTGTACCTGATATCCCCTCAACGTCCAGCGGAGAAGGAAGGAAGTAACAAACCGCATCAAGACAAGCTTGAACCCCTTTATTTTTGAAAGCAGAACCGCACATAACAGGAGTCATTTTCATGTCACAAACTGCAGCTCTGATTGCTTTTCTTAGTTCTTCAATGGTAATAGAATCCGGGTCAACGAAGAATTTCTCCATAAGAGTATCATCGTAAGTTGCAACTTCTTCTACCAACTTAGCCCTGTATTCTGTTACGATGTCAACAAGGTCAGAAGGAATTGGAATTACATCAAATGTCATTCCCTGATCCTTTTCATTCCAAACGATAGCCTGATTAGAAACTAAATCAACTACCCCTTTAAAGTGCTCTTCTGAGCCAATTGGAACTTGAAGTGGAATTGCGTTTGAGCCTAACTTCAATTTCATGTCTTGCACAACATTGAAAAAGTCAGCTCCAGCGCGGTCCATTTTGTTTACGAAGGCTATTCGTGGAACTTTGTAATTATCTGCTAATCTCCAGTTCGTTTCAGATTGAGGCTCAACACCGTCAACAGCTGAAAACAAGAATACCAAACCATCAAGTACACGTAAAGATCTATTTACTTCAACCGTGAAGTCAACGTGACCGGGAGTATCAATAATGTTGAAGTCAAAATTCTGACCGTCTACAGACCATACACATTTTGTAGCTGCTGAAGTGATGGTAATACCTCTCTCCTGCTCTTGCTCCATCCAGTCCATGGTAGCTGCACCGTCATGTACCTCACCAATTTTGTGAGAAACACCAGTGTAGTAAAGTACCCTTTCCGTCGTTGTGGTTTTCCCCGCATCAATGTGAGCGGCGATTCCGATATTTCTAGTAAATTTTAAATCTTTAGCCATGACTTATAAGTCGGTTTGATATAGGATTATAATTAATTACATTCTAAAACTTGCAAATGCACGGTTAGATTCAGCCATTTTGTGCATTTCTTCTTTTCTCTTTACTGCTGCACCTTCATTTCTGCTTGCAGCAAGTATTTCATTAGCCAACTTATCAGCTATACCTTTACCACTTCTGTTACGCGAGAACCTAATAAGCCATTTCATTCCCATAGAAATTTTCCTTTTAGCTCTTATTTCAGTAGGAATTTGGAAAGTAGCACCACCAACTCTTTTGCTTCTGACCTCAACCTGAGGCATAGCGTTGTTGAGAGCTTTCTTCCAAACAGCCAATTCGTCCTCTCCAGATTTTTCTTTGACTATATCCATAGCCTCATAAAAAACTTTGAACGCAGTTGATTTTTTACCTTCATACATAAGGTTATTTACAAACTGAGTAATCATTGGATCATTGTAACGAGGATCGTCATTAATAATTCTAACTTTTGGCTTCCTTTTTCTCATTATTAAGCTCTATTTCTATTTTACTTAAAAGTCTATATTATTTCTTAGGTCGTTTTGTACCGTATTTTGAACGGCTCTTTTTTCTGTTGTTAACTCCCGCTGTATCGAGGGCTCCTCTTACAATGGTATATCTCACTCCCGGCAAGTCCTTAACCCTTCCTCCTCTAATCAATACAATAGAGTGTTCTTGTAGGTTGTGACCTTCACCTGGTATATACGCAATTACCTCAATACTGTTTGTAAGACGAACTTTTGCAACTTTTCTTAATGCAGAATTCGGCTTTTTAGGAGTAGTTGTGTAAACACGAGTGCACACTCCACGCCTTTGAGGGCATGAGTTTAGAGCACGTGATTTACTGGTCTCCACTATTTCAGCTCTTCCTTTTCTAACTAATTGGTTGATAGTTGGCATACAAAAATTTTATGAACGTCTTAAAATCAGCTGTTTATAAATAAATTACTAATTGTTTTTTAACTTTGAAATATTATTATTTAATACCTATTTCAAAAGCGAATGCAAAGATATAATTATATTTGTTTAAATCAAACTAGTTTTGAAAAATTTTCTTTAATTTTTAATATTTTTTTAAACTAAAAAGCAAATTTAATATGCCTGAATCGACAAACCCTTCAAATTTTAGCATTTTTAAAGCGTGTGAGGATGATATGCACGGAATTTTTGAATGCGTTAAAGAACTTGCAGTATTTGAAAAAGAACCAGATTCTGTTATCACCAATCCGGAAATATACTTAAATGACTGGCTTAAAGCTTGGTTCGATGTTCTTGTTGCAAAAGCAGATCAAAAAATAGTTGGTATTGCTTTGTACCATCCTGCATATTCATCGTGGAGGGGTCGAATGATGTATCTCGATGACCTGATAGTAACGGAAGATTATAGAGGAATGGGTATTGGCAAAGCTCTTCTTGAAGCATTTTTAGAAGAATCAAAAAAAGCAAACGCTATTCTCTGCAAATGGCAGGTATTAGATTGGAATCAGGAGGCTATTGATTTTTATGACAAATTGGGAGCTGAATTTGATAAAGGTTGGTGGAATGTTAAATTGCTTCTTGATAATTAGTAATTGGATTAAAATTTCTCCAGTTTATTTATTAGACTGACCTATCGAGCAGTTTCTCGATGAGCTGGAGTAATTCATCTTTATTTGCCTCAGGAGCTGAAATCTGATCTAATTTTTCAAGTGTAGCCAATTGAAATTTATGCTT
>JAEUUM010000172.1 GCA_016787375.1 Saprospiraceae bacterium | reverse complement strand
ACGCCATCGGGTAAAGAAGAAAGCAGCAAGGAATTGGTAAACGGATTCATTTCAAAGCTCTTGACTTCTATACCTTGTAAATCATAAAAACTCACTACCCAAGTCTTTCGCTCTATCATGTACACATCTTTGTATCTATAGAACAACTCACCTGATGTAGGATTCGGATAAAATGTTATGATGGGCTCTTGATCTGCTTCTTCTGGCTCATGCGTAGCTACCGGCGACAACTGGTTATGATCGTAACCCAGGCTGTCTACTTTTACTACCCACCCTTGAAAGCTGTTGGGCGGTACACCAAACCAAGCAAATCTTGCTCCAGTTAAAATGTAACCGTTGTCTTTGCTTGCAGCTATGCCGTTAAACCTGCATGTCTTCTCAACACCATTTATAAACGTATCGTACCGTCTTGTCCAAAGGGTATCCCCCTCAGCATTGAACTTTGCTACAAATCCTCTGGTCTTTTTATCATCGGGCTCGTAGGTTTGACCTGCACAAGTTAAATAATCTGAGCTATCTTTTACGCAATCGTATACAACAGATCCATATATTCCATATTCTTTTTTTGTTAAAACTATACCACTAGAGTCCAATACAAAATGTATCATTCTACCATAACGTTTATTGAAGGGATTAAGGTTTGTATTCAAACCATAACCACCATTTATAACCAATTCATTCTTTGAATTAATATGAATGACTGTAAAATAATCCAACAAGTTCGGGTCGCCGTATTTCTTACTCCACAACAACGTACCATTTTTGTCATATTTTACCAATAGTGATTGATAGTCTCCATCAAAATAAGGCGCTACCCATTGACCAATAGCATAAATATTGCCTTGTTCGTCCTCTGTAAAATCATAAAACTTTTCGCTATTTATACTGTCTCCATATTCTGTATGCCAGATTTCGTTTCCTTCAGAGTCTAGCTTGTAGAGGATGGCTTGAGATTCTTCAAATGTTTTATTGATGGTATCATAAGTTTGAATTTGACCGCAAAACCCAATGTTTTGTAACATTAAAGACTTATTCTCTCCAATATCACATTGATTCCTTGGCATACCTATTTTGTTTACACCTAATTTATTAAAATTATGATCAAACAAATAAATTGTAAAATTATTAATGTTCCCAGGCTTGTATTCTCCACCTACTACTTGAAACTTATCATCAGATATTTTTAAACATCCAGAATAGTAGTGAGAATATATTGAATCTGTTGGAAAAATCTCTGAAACTTCATTTCCGTATTTATTAATTATTGTAATTGATGGAAAAAATCGATAGTTACCCGGAACATATCTGGTAATACTTTTTATGAAACCAATATTGCTATCACTTACCATAAAGGCTTTACTATTAACTGTTTCAATATAAGGATCTGGCCTGCCATAATCTTTATTAAAGTATTGTGCAAAGGAATTTTGTGAAAATTGAAACAAGAATGTTACAAATAATAATTTGATATAACTCATAAGCTTGCTTATTGAAAATAAAAATCCGGGGTGAAAGAATCTCTTATTTCACCCCAGTTTATTTTATTTTATGATTTTAAAAGATTGTTTGGCTCCTTGATTATTTTCTAAGGATAACAGATAGATTCCATTGGCTTGATGGCTTAAATCTATTTTTAGTTCAGATAATGATGTATCAAAATCCCAAACACCATTTTGATGCCCCAGTAAATTAAATAAAACAATCTTGTGACTAAATTGTCTTTCCTGTTCGTTGAGTGAAATGGTAAGTATGTTTTCTACAGGATTTGGATATACTTGAATATTTGTTGAAGAATTAGGCTCAATATTTTTAGCTTGTCCATTTTTATTGCTTTGTTGACTGATTGTCTCAAGAATTGGAGAATAATCATTGCCATAAGTAGTTTCAAGTATACTCTGTGCGGAGTATGCTGCTTGCGTTCTGTTAGAAGACAAAGTATTCAAAGTTTGCTTTTGAGTATTGTTTAAGTTTCTCCAGGTATGGTTGTTACTTTTGAGATCATACAATATGCTCCATAAGCTTGCGAAGTCAACGTTGTCATCTCCTGTGCCAGGAACACTTGAGGCTACTGTTTGGGCTGTGGAAAGATCGCCGTTGTTAACGTTATTTGTAATAAAATGTATCATCTTTTTTTAGTTAAATATACTGATTTTTATTTATTTGTTGTACTGCTTTTTTTGCCGAATCGCAGAACTGCTGAATCGCTGATCTTTAGACTTCTCTAAAAAGTGGACACAAGGAATAATAACTTACCCTTCACATTTCACATAACCCAATAACATCGTACATCAAAAAATCGTACATCCCTGCCAGCCGGCAGGCTGGGTACATCACCTTCGCTTAACCACCACCTTCCCACTCTTAACAAACTGCTGGTCTTTGGTGCGAATGATGTATGGGTATACGCCATCGGGTAAAGAAGAAAGCAGCAAGGAATTGGTAAACGGATTCATTTCAAAGCTCTTGACTTCTATACCTTGTAAATCATAAAAACTCACTACCCAGGTCTTTCGCTCTATCATGTACACATCTTTGTATCTGTAAAATAACTCACCTGAAGTGGGGTTTGGGTAAAATGTAATAATAGGCTCCTGATCTGCTTCTACCGGTTCGTATGTAGCCACCGGTGACAACTGGTAATGATCGTAACCCAGGCTGTCAACTTTTACGACCCACCCTTGATAATTATTTGGTGGTGCTCCAAACCAAGCAAATCTGCCACCTGTAAGGATATAACCTTTGTCTTTGCTTGCTACTATCCCATAAAACACACAACTCTTTTCAACTCCATTTAAAAAGGTGTCGTACCGCCTCGTCCAGAGGGTATCACCATCAGCATTGAACTTTGCTACAAATCCTCTGGTCTTTTTATCATCAGGCTCGTATGTTTGTCCTGCACATATCAGATTATCAGCGCTGTCTTTGACACAATCGTACAATTCAGAACTATATTGTTGGTAAGATTTGTTAGATATAAAATTGCCGTCCAAATCATATTTATAATACTCCATTTTTCCAAAGCGCTTGTCAAATGGAAATTTATTAGTATTCCTTTTGTATCCGCCTAGAATGGTCAATTTGCCATCAGAGAGTATTTCCAAATGTGAAAATGAGTTTAAGTCATTTTCGCTACCATATAATTTGCTCCACAACAACGTACCATCCTTATCATACTTTACCAACAGCGATTGATAGTCTCCATCAAAATAAGGCTCTACCCATTGGCCCACTGCATAGATATTGCCTTGATCATCTTCTATAAAATCATAAAATTTCTCATAATTGATGCTGTCACCATATTCTGTATGCCAGATCTCGTTGCCATCAGAGTCTAATTTGTAGAGTATGGCTTGGGATTCTTCATATCCCTTTTTTATTTTGTTGTAGTTCTGAATGTTTCCACAAAAAATCAAATTTCCATCATTTGTTTCTTTCATAGCACCAGTCGAAACTTCGTTTCTTGAAACTGCTATTTCAATTGTACTAATTTTTATTAAATTATTGTCAAAGGTTTGAAGATCATAATATGGGTCACCATCCAATGTATAATCTTTTACCAATATTTTATACTCACTTGATTTACTCTTTATTATATCTAAATAGGCAAAGAAATTTGTTGTATCACCTAAGATATATTCTTCCTTTACTTCTCCTTTTGAATTTATTATAGGGAGTGTATAATAAAAAACTCGGTCTACTGGTACATACCTATCACAATAAAGATTCAATAACCACAAAGAATCTTGAAAAGGCAATGCTCTTTGCGCTATTAAATTTACATAAGGATCTGGTTGGCCAAGATTAATATTAAAATATTGACCATAACCATTGTAACTAAAATACATTATTAATGCTAGAAAAAAAGATCTTTTCATGTAATTTAAATGCATACAGGGGCCAATATCGGCCCCTGTATGTCAAGGATTTGATTACTTAATAAATTTTGTACTGTGTTTTGACCCACTTGCTCCAATTAATTGAATGAAGTAACATGTTGAAGGCAAATTACTGGTATCCAAAATAATCTGCTTGGTTTGCGCTTCAATTTGTGTAGTCATTACCAATTGACCCATTGTGTTTGTGATAATTAAATGAGACGATTCATTTTGAATATTGTCAGGAATTAGCATTACTGCCTCATTACCAACAGGGTTAGGCTGAATTTTTAATCTGTTTTCAGATAAATTCATTCCTTCAGAACTTGCCTCGTTGCCAAATTTACTTCCACCAGTATTATTGATAGTTTCAAGTATGGGTGTAAATCCATTTCCAAAAGTTGTTTCCAGTATCCCTTGCGCAGTATATGCTGCCTGTGTTCTGTTGGATGCCAAGGTATTAAAGATTTGTTTTTGAGTATTGTTGAGGTTTCTCCAGGTATGGTTGTTGCTTTTGAGATCATACAATATGCTCCACAAACTTGCGAAGTCCACGTTGTCATCTCCTGTACCCGGTACACTTGACGCAACCGTTTGGGCGGTTGATAAATCTCCATTGTATAATTCTGCCAATGCTCTTATTCTTTTCCAGTGATCACTTGTTTCTCCTGCCAACAAACTTCGGGTATTGGTAATATCATCAGTATCCAGTCGATAACGTATAATATCCGTTCTTAACAATTGCCTTGTAAAAGGATCCGAAATATTACTTAAATAATTCGTGAACTGGCTGACATTTGAACTGGTTATAGTTGCTCTTTGATCGCAAGAATTCAGATTCTGATCATTGTTTACGCAACCCTGAGCATCAACGTTAGTAGTTTTACATTGTGGATTTTCATTGTTCCCGTTAAAATTATACCTATAATCAAAAGCCAAACTCGAATAGATATGACTGTATTGCCCATTTACACATGGAGCATCAAAGAACTGATTACCTGCTTGGTTTGCTTGTTGACCGCATTCTCCTTGATCAGAAAATGCACCAGTGCTTTGAGGATTGATCACCCAAGCAAATGCCTGATCGGTATATTCATTACATCTTATTTGCAATCCTCCATTGTCTTTTTGGGTTTGGTTGCCAATAAACAGGTCGTTGAATTGGTTTTTGAAAGTAAAGGATGCATTATCACCTGTGTTTTCTGCTATGATTCCGTATTGTGCCAGGTAACTTGATGATGACGGAGTGCCTCCGTTGATGGTATTATTTTCTATGACCGTACTGCTGGTTCCATCCAGTCTTATGGCAGTCACCTCCGGCAACAAGTCGTTTTGATTGGCTACACTTAGATTAAAAACATTGCCTTCGCCAATGTAATGGAATGCTCCTCCTTTTAAATAAATACCCTGCTGGCAATTGGTAAAAACGTTGGCATTGTTAACTTCTAGGTTTTTAAGCGGATCGACCGCTCTTGCGTGAATTGCCTTGTCAAGATTGGAAAATGTACAACCATCCAATACTTTGTACCTTGCGTCATCTGATACTATACCTATAGCTCGTCGGCTTCCGGTAAATCCTGAAGATTGGGTAAACGCACTC
>JAEUUM010000167.1 GCA_016787375.1 Saprospiraceae bacterium | reverse complement strand
TTCCTATTATTATAATTTTTTTGAATATTAAAAATTCATAAAGTATTAATCCCTTAGATCCTGTAAATTCTACTCATGAAAATTAAAGTACATTTTTGGTTATTCTTGTGTCTTGCATTTTTTGCCAGTTACAGTTTAGCCTTTAGTAATTCTTCCGGTCAAATTGGCTTAGATACACTCAATTTGCCTGAGGATATTTACACCCAAACAAACCAATGTAATTCTAAGTTGAGTTTATGTTTGGATGATATTGCTAACCCATCTGATCTGAGTATTAAGATAAATGATATCCCATACACAGGTAACATCAAATATTGTGAAGAGGATACCATCTACATATATACCATGTTTACGCTATATGGATTTGGGAAAATCGGTCCATACTATTTGGATAATTGGGAAGTAAACGGACAAAAATTTTCTGGTCAATTTCAGGATGTTGATGAACTTATAATACTTATGAATCAATGGGATCCCAATGGAAATTGGATTTATGATCCAAATACTTTTTTAATTTCCGGCGGTTTATCCGGTACTATCTACACTGAAATGGACGTTTCAGTTCTTTCATTGGGTGGTGCCAAAGGATATATAGGTCTCAACTTGGGATTTCCTGCATCTGGGGCTAGATTGGATTTAGAAACAGGGGCTCACACTATAATCGTCACAGATAATGTAAACAATTGTTCTGATACAATATTTGTAAATTTCGCTTGTGTAAAACCATCGGTAGAAAATGAAAATATAGTATGTGGCTATAAAGATGTTTTTTGTCCGGATACAACTGAATTGACAGGACCCATTGCAAGTATAACGAATATTTGTCCGGATCTAAGTGGAAAAGAAGTTGAATTTACTGTCTTAGGAAATAACTGTATACAATACGAAGGCTTAAAAGTTGGTGTTGACACTTTCTGCGCTAAAGTTTGTGATGTTAATAATATATGTGATACAGTTACATTAATTGTAACAGTTCAACCAAATAATGATGTAACAAAAATTGTAATAAATCTCTATGAACTTGGTGATTCACTTTATTGTTTTGATACAGGTTACCTACCCGGTAACCCAATATCTATTACAAATGTTTGTCCGGGATCTTCAGATGGTGATGTCGATTTCTTTGTAAACAGCTCTGATTTTTGTGTTTTTGTTACTGGTCTTTCAGTAGGGTCTGATACTGCTTGCTACCAAATATGTACTGACCTTGGCAACTGTGATACCTTTCAAATTATTGTAAATGTTGTTCCTTTTCCATCTCCGGATACTACTTATTTAGAAGTTGTAGAAGGTAAAACCATTCAATATTGCTTAGGTTTAGAGGAGCTTTTAAATAAATATTCAACGGTAATTAATATATGTCCCGGATCAACTGGCGACAATGCCAGTGTGGTAATTGATGAAAAAACTGCCTGCCTTACCATTAAAGGCCTAAAAGCTGTTGGGAAAGATACAGCCTGCTATGTGTTATGTGATGCCAACCAGATATGTGATACATTTATTGTTATTGTGAACGTTGTTAAAGGTGTTGTACCTCCCAAAATAGTAGACATAACTGTTGAGTTTAATGAAATAGTTACTTATTGCATAGATACTACTAAACTACCGGGTACCCCGGTTTCAATAACAAATATTTGCCCTGATCTATCAGGTGAGAATGCCGATGTTGCGCCTGATCCTTTGAATTATTGTATTTATGCACTGGGTATTTCACCAGGCTTGGATACAGCTTGTATCGTGGTATGCACAAATACAGGTTTTTGTGATACTACCATTATAATATTTCACGTTGTTCAGCATAAGCCACCTAAAGAAATTAAAATTGATGTCAAGGAAGGTTCAACTCTAAAATACTGCATTGACCCAAATGAGGTTTGTATGCCAATACTTTCCGTACAATCATTCTGCCCTGATAAAGTCTTTGACAATTCAAAAATAGTGCTTTCGCCCAATGCTCCTAATTCACTTTGTTTTGATGTGACTGGCGTTAAAGCAGGTGGTCAGGACACACTTTGCCTGAATATATGCTG
>JAEUUM010000124.1 GCA_016787375.1 Saprospiraceae bacterium | reverse complement strand
AAGACAGAACAAGAGTATGTTGAGTTAATTGAAAAAGATTTTTTAATGGATTTGGTAAGTAAAAAATTGAACGAGATTAGTAAAGAGTGCAGAGACTTGATTTTTCACGCTTTTTATATGAAACGTTCAGCTACTGAAATTGCAGAATTGTGCGGCTATACCGAACAGTTTGTGAAGGTCAAAAAGTTCCGTTGCTTGCAAGGTCTCAAAAAATTAATTACCAGTTCAGACGATTATAAAAATGTGCATTAACAGAAATTAATGTTTTAATATGAACCCGGACCAAAATTATCAGGAAAAAATTATACTATATCTTCAAGGTAAAATGTCTGAAGCTGATAGTACTGCTTTCGAATTACAAATTAATACTGATTCGGAGCTAAAGCAAGAAGTTGAGGAATACCGTGTTACATTGAAAGGTATAGAATTCTGGGGTAATGAGCAAATCAAAGAAATTGTTGGAGCAAGCGAAAAACAACTTGAATCAGATGGATTTTTTACAACAGGCTCAAAATTAGTTAAATCAAAACCAAACTTCCGCATCCCATACAACCTGAATATTTGGGTGCGATATGCCGTAGCCGCGAGTATTGCAATTTTAGCTATTTCACTCTATTTCTTGTTCAGGACTCCAGTTGCAAACGAAACTGAAATGGCATTTAAACAATACTACACTCCTGAAAGCCAAAAAATAAACGAACTGATATCTAATTTATCACCTTCAGGTCTTGCTCCTGCTGATTCTCTTGACAGTGATACATTGGTACGTGGGTTAAAGCTATATCAGGAAAAGAAATGTCTTGAATGTTCTAATCTCCTTGCCAACTACAAGGCAGCTGATGAAGTGGATGATTATCGTAAATTTTACCTGGCATTGGCTTTAATAGAGCAAAATAAATTTGATGAGGCCAGTTCTTTTTTGATTCCTCTCGCAGATTCAGATAAGTTTAAAATGCATGAAGATGCAATTTGGTACCTTGGCTTGTGTTATCTTTCAATCAAAGATGGAAAAGCAAATGCGATAAATTTATTTTCCCAACTTGCAGAAAATCCTCAATCAGCATACAATTCTCAGGCAAACGCCATACTTAATCAATTAAAATGAAAGCCATGGACATAAGGCTGCTCAATATTTTTAAGCCTTGGTATTTATGTGTTCTTATTTGTTTCGTATCAGTAACTACTACTGCTCAAATTGGCAGGATAAAATTTTCACAGCAGAGGGATATTTTAAAAAATATTTATCAAAGTTGTGGATATAAACTTTCAGACCAACCGACTGTAAAAATTACTTCAAAGGCAAGCCAGGCAGCCGTATTCATCCCCTCCTCAAATACAATTTTATTGGATGAAAAGCTTTTGAATATTTGCAAGTCATTTGGAAAAGATTCCTCTGATGCTTTGGCTTTTATTTTGGCACATGAACTAAGTCATGCAATTTACAAAGACAAGTCCAGAGGTCTTGTACCGATTAATTTTTTGAATTACAGTAAGAATTTTAAATCACAAGAAAAAGAAGAGAAATTGGCTGACGTACAAGGAGCTTTTATGGCATATTTAGCAGGCTATAACCCGGGGAATGTACTGTCTGTTTTGATTGAAAAGATCTATAAAGCATATAACTTGTCAGACTCTCCAAATGACAATTACCCTTCTTTAAGTGAACGAATGCGAACCACCAAATTGGTGCTTGATCAGGTTGATGATTTAATCAATGTCTTTGAAGCATCTAATATGCTGCTCGCAAAAGGTGAGTTTGCCATTGCGCAATTGGGATTTAACTACATTTTGCAATTTTATCGTGGCCCCGAGATTTTAAATAACACGGGTGTTGCTTTTGTAATGCAAGCTATGCAATTTTTCAATGAAGAAACCGACCAATATGCATACCCAATAGAAATAGACGAAAACACTGCACTGAAAAAGATTAAAAAAGCCAGAGGCCCGTTGCCGATAGAAGACCAACTAATGCGCAAACATTTTTTAAAACTTGCAGAAGAGGGTTTTTCTGATGCCTTAGAAATGAATCCTTCCAAGTTAGCAACTCATATCAATTTGATGTGCTGTCTGATTCTCGATGGTAAAGCTGCTGAATGTAAAAAATATTTTAATCAAAAAGGGCTTAAAAAATTTCTTGATAAAAAATATTATCCTGATAATCAAAAGCTTAGTTTGGTGCTAGGTGTGTGTGAAGCCATGCTTGGGAAATCAATCCGAAATAAGTTCTTTGATGAAATTTTATTGGTCGGTCATGACAATCTTAAAACCATGGCTGCTCACAACAAGAGTGTTATGCTAAAACTTAGTTCAGGGACATCACCACAAACTAAATGTAACAATCCAATTATTGATCAAATTGATTGCTGTCAAATAAAATCGAATGATTTTACAAAGTTGAAAATTATTCCATTGAATCAAGACGAATTCCGTTTTGGATATGCCAAAGTTGCCGGCGAGGAAACGATGATTTTTAAAAGTAATCTTGGTGATCTTATATCTTGCAAACGTGTCAAAAAATCAGAACTGAAAAAATCAGAAATTCCAAAACTGAACTTGACTTGTATGGATGACCCCAAAATTAATATGGTGATGTGCGGAAAAAAAAGATATATCTACCTTGATAATTCCGAATTAATGTTCGCTATAGACCAAGCCGGGGCTGTTTTAGAGATAGTAAGATTTAGGTATTACTAGGTAGTGAATGTTGAAAGTTCTCTCCATATATTACCTAGTCACTTCATCAAGGCAGGCCATTGTAATTGAATATTGAGCATACAGGTAGCTCAACATGATCAAAAATGAGGCCCCCAAAAAGGGCGTAGAAAATTTGTTGATTGCCAACATACTATCCGATAAGACAAATGCGATCGCACCTCCCGTCAATACCCAGGAATTTTTAGCCTCAAATCGCCGGGCAGTGAAGACTGCAGTGATAAGCATCAAACAAATAACTCCTGCATATATAATAACCGGAATTTTCATTTCACCCAGGTGTGGGAAAAGTACAAAAAGCAATGTAATGCCATATAAACACACAAATACATAAACCAATATGTTCTTGT
>JAEUUM010000593.1 GCA_016787375.1 Saprospiraceae bacterium | reverse complement strand
CATGACAAAGTGAGGGTCAGGTTTGCTCTGCCAAAGTTTTTCCTGAACAAACTTTGGTCGGTAACAATCAAGCAGAATTAGTTGAAATCCTTTTTGCTTAAGCAACTGATTCACAATTTTGAGTTTTTCAGCAACTTTGGTGCGTAATATACATCTAGAACACGAGTATAATCGGCGGCCGGTAAAATTATCACTTGCGGCGTATTTCATGTCAACATTCAAACTTGAGTCAACAAAAGTGGCATCCACAAAACCAATCGGTATGTCATCTTCCTGTTCTATTGAATCAACACTTTCGGTTGCTATTGATTTCCCTGGTTTATCCTCATTCATTATTTTTGAATGAGTAAGCCCAAAATCAGACTGCCACTGTTTACATGAGAATGCAAACAGAGGCAGTAAGCTTATGATATAAATTTTAAGTTTGATCTTATTTGAAAATTTCTTCCAATTTTTGCCCTAACAATTCTCCTCTCAGCTGTCTGGCAATTATTTTACCTTCTCTGTCAACCAAGACCGTATGAGGTATTGATGAAATTCCATACAAGGCTGCAGCTGCACTTTGCCAACCCTTTAAATCACTTACATGTTTCCAGGCTAATTTGTCATCTTCAATTGCTTTAATCCAAGGTTCTTTGGTTCGGTCAAGGCTAACACCCAATATTTCAAAACCTTTGTCTTTGTATCTGTTGTACATTGCTACAACATTCGGATTTTCTTTTCTGCATGGTCCACACCAAGATGCCCAAAAGTCTATTAGAAGAACTTTCCCCTTAAAATCTTTCAGACTTAAATCCTTATCATCAGGTGTTTTAAGAGTAAAATCAGGTGCTTTTACGCCTATCATCTGCTGCTTGATGGCATCTAATCTCGGTTTCATCATTCCAACATCCATTGAGTTGGTTTGAGCGTATTTGGTCGCAAATTCATCTGCAAATTCTACAAATATCATATCTGCGTTAGGTGCAATTCCCGAAACAACACCTCCTAATGCCAGTCTGTAAGTATTTGAGTTTTGAGGTATTTTTTTTAATTGAGCTCTGATTCCATCCGTAATATAGCTTTCTCCTTTCTTGAATGTCTGGAGAGTTGCCGTGTATGCTTTAAACATTTCCGAAACCCATGGATTGTAATCCAATGCTTTGTCATCAAATTTGGCTGATTTGAAAAACTCATTTGTAAAATAATCTATCTCGCTTGTGTATTTTCCCTTGTTATTGGCATAGCTCAAGTAAGTATTAATGGCAGCTACATTTCCTAAAAATGCATTTACCTTCATCAATGAATCCTTAAGCATCAGCTTTTTCTTGTCAAGTACCGCCAAAGCAGTTTTGAATTCTTCCTGGTTTTTTTCAGTTCGCTGACTGGATGTGTAAGTCGCAAAAATTTCATTTTCTTTTGACCTTAAAGCATTAAACTGCCCTAGGAGCTTGTCATAAGAAACATTGATTGGAGAATTAGGTAGTGAAGATTTTTTAACAGAAGCACAATTTATGTTCATGTCAACTTTGTCTTCTGTCCCCAATATAACAGGTTTGAGGTCTGAGAAAGAAAACCCGACATAATACATTTTTGGGGTTGTCGATTTGTCTATTTCGAATTTTACAATGCGGTTTTCACCTTTAGCTGCTCTAACCATGCTGTAACTCATACCATTAAATTCGTATAAGTTGATCGAGTCAGACCCGCAATTTCTCAAATCACAACTCAAAATCAGTTTATTGTTCTGCCCGAAGACAAATAGTGATCCGATTGTTAAAAATAGTGTAAAAAGATTCTTCATTTTAGTTTAGGCTTTATGATTCATTAATTCTATAAATTGATCTTCTGTTAAAATTTCCACTGTTCCTATTTTTCTTGCTTTCTCCAATTTCGACCCGGCGTTTTCACCTACCACCAGTATGTTGAGATTAGAACTAACCGCACTTAGGTTTTTGGCACCCGCTTTTTCTGCAAGAATCTCTGCATCTTTACGTCCCATTTTTGATAATGTTCCTGTAAAAAGTATGGTTTTTCCGCTAAGTAACGTCTCTGCTTCGACAATTGTTGGTTTATCTTCCCTTGTTGACATAAAATTAACACCTAAGCTTTCAATTCTCTCTAGCAACTCAATGTTTTCAGGGTTCGAAAAATATGCACGGGTATTTTCAGCAACAACAGGGCCAATATCCTTTATTAAAAGATAATCCTCCAATGTCCATTCTTTGAGATCCATTATATTATCTATTCGCTGAGCAATCAACTTTGATGCTTTTTTGCCAAGGTGGTGGATACTTAGACTGTGTAAAAATCTGTGAATTGGATTTTTCTTGGCTTTGAGAATTGCTGATTTTAGATTTTCCGCAGACTTTTTACCAAAACCCTCCAAATTGGCTATTGCATCAAAGTCAAGGTTATAAATATCAGCCATGTTGTTTATCCAGCCTAACTCATGGAATTTCCGAATGTTAGATTCACCCATTCCATCAATATCCATGGCATCTTTTGATACATGAAATATTAATTTTTGAATAATCTTCTCCCCACACTTTTCATTAGGACAACGCCATGCCGCCTCACCTTGTATGCGTACAAGTGGAGTTTGGCATGAAGGACAGTTTGCAGGAAATTCGATTGGCTTTTCATTCCCGGTTCTCAAATCCGGCAAAGCTTTTACGATGTAAGGAATTACATCTCCTGCTCTTTCCAACAACACCATGTCACCAATCATGATGTCGCGAGATTGGATAAATTCTTCGTTGTGCAATGAAATTGAACCAACTGTGACCCCGGCCAGTTGAACGGGTTCGACTTTAGCAACTGGTGTTATAGCTCCCATTTTTCCTATTTGAAACTCAACATTTATGAGCCGGGAAGTGGCCTGCTTTGCCTGAAACTTAAATGCGATGGCCCATCTTGGGTGGTGACTTGTATAGCCACAAAGATCCTGTAGTTTGCGATCGTTTACCTTTATTACCATTCCGTCAATTTCATATTCAAAAGAATCTCTTTGTTTTTGCCATTGTTGACAATATGACTCTACCTCATGAATACCTTTGCAAACTTTTCTCTCCTTTTCAGGAATTTTAAACCCGAGTTTTCCCAAAAGCTCTATGCTTTGGTCATGTGTTGATAGTTGGTTTAGTAAATTACTACCCTGCTCATCGATGGCATACCCAAGTTGATAGATAAATGCTTCGATTTTACGGTCGGCTGTTTCCTGTGGATCTTTTGTCCTCAGACCGCCTGTTGCAGCATTACGTGGATTCGCGAAGAGATTCAGACCATCCTCTTCACGTTGGGCATTGATTTTCAGAAATTGGTCTTTTCTAATCAGGGCTTCACCTCTTAACTCAACCTTCTGCATTTTATACCGCGAAAATTCAGCTTTTGCAGGTACAGATTTAAGGGATTTAATGTTGTTGGTAATATCTTCTCCGGCCTGTCCATCTCCCCGGGTTGCCGCACGAGTAAGGACATCATTCTCAAATACAACAGCTATGCTGCCGCCATCAAACTTGGGCTCAACACAATATTCAATAATTGAATCCTTGTCTAAGCCAGTTAATTTTCTGACTTGATTATCAAACTCTACCAGGTCTTCAAGGTCATAAGAATTCGCAAGAGACAGCATAGGAGTCAGATGGTTGACTACCGGTAAATCTTTAGTAACATCAGTCGAAACCCGTTGAGTTGGAGAATCGGTCTGCACCAGATCAGGATGTTGCAATTCAACTTGCTGCAATTTTTTATACAACAAATCATATTCATAATCACTAATCAATGGGTCATTGATGATATAATAGCGCCATTCATGAAATTTGATTAGCTCTTTGAGTTCGTCTGCTAATTCTGCAGGTATTAATGAATCGCAGTAACCCTTATCCGATAATATTTTTTTTGAGATTTCATTCAATGTTTGTTGACGTTCGGCTGAATACATACTTTAAAATTATTTTACAAAATTAATCAGTTATCTTCAGCTACGATAAAAAAACCATCTTCTCCCTTTTTTTGATACAGCGGCATTAAAATGTAACCATCAAAACAAGACAAAATTTCACCATGCTTGTTGATGGCGAGCACTTGATTTTTTTTAATCTTTTGAAAATTTATAAACCCTGGTTTCATTTCAAAATTTTCATCCGGATCAATTTTATATCGGTCCACCAACTTTGTTAATTTAGGTAATCCTTTTGAAAATCCAATTAGAATCTCATCATGATGATTTTCGACATCTTTTGCTTTAACACATTCCATCGTACGCAAACAATTAATTATCGCAGAAATACAACGATTTATTGATAAGGGATCAAGGTGCTGTCCGGCTTCAAACACAATCGGTATTACTTTCCTTTGATTGGCAACCTGATTGTTTGAAAAATAATGTAATGTCGTACCTTTAAGTCCTTTGATAAAACCCTTTATCACCGGTGCATGCAATGCAAGGGCTAAATTTATACTCTCTGGATCATCTGATGGTATGGCGAATAAACCTCCTTCAGCCGAAGTAGTGTGAATATCAAGTAAAATAATTTTTGATGGGTTGGCATCCAGAATAATTTGATTAATCGAATCCAGCAGTTCTTTTAATTCTCTTTTTTCACCTGTTAATTGTTCTGATTCAATGTTTATAACCTCATTTACTATTTCATTTATAAATATTCTGTTCAGGTCTGAATCTAAAAACCTGGTTTTCTTCTCGACGGCTTGAATATTTCCAATAAGCCCTACCAATGTGCCTGAAAAAACAAAGCCAGGGTTTTTTTCTCGTTCTCGTAGTAACATCGAATCCAGTCTTTTCAAAGCAGTGATGCCGGCATGTTCATTGCCATGAATGCCTGCCAGACATATTAAAAGCGGGCCTGGATTTCCCTGGGTATATTTGCAGATTATTCTGTCCATCATTGATCTTTGAATTTCCACAAGTATCTGCAGGCTGTCGAACGGTAAGGCCGCCAGTTTTCAGCAATGTCTGTCATCTCTTTAATCAATTGCTTACCAGTCGAACCTAACTCATACAATTCAACCATTTTTGTTTTAATTCCAAGATCATCGTGCGGAAAAACATCTGGGCGACATAGTGAAAACATCAGAACCATTTCAGCAGTCCATTTTCCCACCCCTTTTATTTTCGTAAGCAAATGGACTATTTCCTCATCAGATTTGTTGATCCAATCAACTTCATGCAGTGAATTTTCTATCCAAAACAGAGCAATGTTGTCAATGTAATTTGCCTTAGAGTAAGATAATCCGACGGCTCTTTTTTCTTCAACAGTTGTACTCAGAACTTCTTGGGGTGAAGGATTGTCCGTTTTCAATAAAACATAAAATCGACTTGCGATAATTGCAG
>JAEUUM010000089.1 GCA_016787375.1 Saprospiraceae bacterium | reverse complement strand
TTGAAGTTCCATGATTTTGGTTGACCGAATCTTCGTTGAACCGATTCAGCGATTCACCAGTTCAGCGATTCCGAGATTCTGGATTCCAAGTCATGAAGTTGTTTTACACCTTACTTAATAATGATTGTTCTTTGGATAATTACATTTATAAATTGAGCATATCCAAAAATCGTAGCTGAGACTCAAAATAAAGGCATTTCCAGACATTCATTCAACTAAACATCTTTATGTTTCAGGGAATAAATATTCTGTACAAAACCAATATTTATTTATTTTTGTTGCATGAATAAACTATCCACATTATCTGCAAGCACTACTTTGGAGTCATATTTCAAGAAATATAGAAACAATGTAGTCGGTATCGATTCGTATTTTGATTCACCTTCAGGTAAACTACAATTGCTCTACAGTGATTGGACAGCGAGCGGAAGACTATACAGACCTATCGAAGACAGGCTATTGCATGAAATAGGCCCACTTGTAGCCAACACACACACCGAAACCAACTATTCAGGGTCAATGATGACCATTGCCTATCACAAAGCTCTGAAAATAATTAAAAATCATGTAAACGCAGCTCAAGGTGATGTTATTATTTCAGAAGGCAGCGGTATGACTGGGGTTATAAACAAGCTTCAACGCATTCTTGGATTGAGAATCCACGAAAAATTTCAAGATAGAATCATGCTTTCTCCAGAAGAAAGACCGGTTATATTTTGTACCCACATGGAACATCACAGCAACCAGACAAGTTGGCTCGAAACCATTTGTGACCTGGAGATTATTAACGCAGATGTTACCGGTCAGGTTAATTTAGACCATTTAAAGGAATTGCTAAGTAAATACCAGGAAAGACCCTTAAAAATCGCGGCTATAACTTCGTGCTCAAATGTTACCGGAATCATCACCCCTTATCATGAAATCGCCTCACTCATGCATCAAAACGGCGGTTTGTGTTTCGTCGATTTTGCTTGCTCGGCTCCGTATATAGACATTGATATGCATCCAACCGATGAGCTACAGGCTTTAGATGCCATTTATTTTTCTCCACATAAATTTCTGGGAGGACCCGGTACAACAGGAATATTGATTTTTAACAGCAAATTATATAAAAACAGAATCCCCGACAATCCGGGTGGAGGAACCGTTGACTGGACAAACCCTTGGGGTGGTCACAAATACGTTGACGATATTGAAGCACGTGAGGACGGAGGAACGCCTGCATTTCTGCAAACCATCAAAGCAGCCATGTGTGTCAAGCTTAAAGAAGAAATGGGAGTAAAAAATATGCTTGAAAGAGAGCATGAAATGCTGGAAATAATTTGGGAGAAGTTTGAACAAGTTCAAAATCTTCATGTCCTGGCTAATAATGTGAAAGACAGATTGGGTGTGATATCCTTTTATATCGAAGGATTACACTACAACTTAGGTGTAAAATTGCTGAATGATAAATTTGGGATTCAGGTGAGGGGTGGCTGCTCATGTGCGGGTACATACGGACATTTTTTATTGGATGTTGATGAGAATTACAGTAGAATCATCACTGATCAGATAAGTGTTGGTGACCTAACAAACAAACCTGGTTGGATAAGAATGTCTATTCATCCTGTCATGACAAATGAAGAAGTGGAGTTTATAGCAGATGCCATTTGTGAACTCGCTCAGAATCATCAGGAATGGGCCAAAGATTATGTTTACCAAGCCAATTGCAACGACTTCAAGCACAAAGACTTCACGGAAACAAACTTTAAAATAGTAGATCATTGGTTTAATGATAAATGGCAATAAGCGCAAAGAAATTAATTTTTAAACCAAATACTTCTTTTGAATTTCAGATAAGGAGATAATTATACATATTTATGGAAGATAGAAAATGTAAGCTCAGGCCGTGGCAACAGTCAGATATTGAATCATTGGTGAAATATGCCAATAATTATAAGATCACCAGTAAACTTACTAACAAGTTTAAGTATCCTTATACCAGACAAAATGGCGAACAGTTCATTAACATGGCTGTTTCGATGAATCCACAACAAATATTCGCGATTGATTTGGATGGCGAGGCTATTGGTAGCATTGGTATTCATCCGCAAGATGATATATTTTGCAGAAATGCAGAACTAGGGTATTGGCTGGCAGAAGAATTTTGGGGAAAAGGTATAGCGACTGAAGCAGTAAAGCAGATAGTCAAATATGGATTTGAAACTTTTGATATAGATAGAATTTTCGCACGTCCGTTTGGGTCAAACGTAGCTTCACAAAAACTTCTCGAAAAATCGGGATTTACTTTAGAGGCACAATTTGCAAAAACAATAATCAAAAACGGAACTTATGAAGACGAACTGGTTTATGGAATTAGGCAATTGAAAGATTGAAAAATTTCAATTAAGGCAACACACTCGTTACTTCATAATTTTTAAACTGTGCTTTAGTTTTCCGTTGCTAATGGTTACGATATAATTGCCGTCAGGTAAATCTGTCATTGGCACTTCAATTTTTTGTAAACCATCTGTACATTTTTGCTTTTTCTGAGTCATCAGTTTGCCATTCAAATCAGTTAAATCGATTTTAATCATTTCGCTTTTTTGGAGATTAAACTCCACAACAAAATGATCAAATGCAGGATTTGGGTAAACTATTGGTTTGAAATAGTTTAGCGATTCGGAGGTCAATTTTCTTATTGAAGTAGCCTTTTGATGCAAATAAACCTTGTAAATCTGATTAGAGGCTTCACTTTGGGTACCTGTATTGATCCAAAATACTTTATCAGAAGAACTTTTAATACCTCCAAAAATATAACCAATCAAAATACTGTCAGGGTTGTTTGGATTGAAAGTCAATATTTCAGTGTCACTGAATTTACTCAAATTCTGATCCGGAATAAATTCGGCTGAGGCCCCTAAAAAATCTGGCATGTTGCCAATTGAACTTTCATTTAGATTGCCATTTTGATCCCTTGTTATTAAGCTGATGCTTTTGACAAAGGGTACATCAAGGTCGTCTACGAGATTGCCATCTTGGGTAAGATAAAATCTGCTGATGCCTCCGTAAAAAATATTGTAAGAAATATTATTCGTCGGATCGTACAGTGCTGTTTTTGCGCAGTGGTATTGGTTAAATCTTTGTTCGAATTCAGGTATCACCTTATATCCATTTGGAGAAATATCAATTGTATTTAGCCACGGCAAATCTGCTTTGTACTGAAAGACACCCGAAAAGACGGTAAAACCCTTTGAACCATCAGGAAAAATCTGTGGCATCATATTGTAATCCCTCCTGTGTAGTTCAGCTGTATCTATGGTTTCGGTATAATCTGAGATAGATAAATTATCTTTGGTTTGCTGTATTTTAAATTTTCTGATAGCATTTGAGTACTGTTGTATGAACCCGGGGCCATGATCCGGTCCCATTGGATTGTACCTACCTTCAAATTTCTGGCCTCCAACTAAATAGTAATAACCATTGAGCAAGCCCAATTGACCACCTGTAATTTGTACTCTGTTATCA
>JAEUUM010000079.1 GCA_016787375.1 Saprospiraceae bacterium | reverse complement strand
AAATTGGATACTACAAGATCTTTTAAAAAGATTTTAGTTTCAACAAAAACAATTTCACCGGAAAAATTTAAACACACCATCGACGTTCAAGGACATGTCACAGGTGATCAGCTGATGAATGTAAGTCCTCAAGTGCCTGCTGTTTACTCCAGAATATTTGTAACGAAAGGTGCCTTAGTTACCAAAGGTCAGATACTAGCTACCTTGGATGACAATGTCATGCGGCAAGGACTTGAAGAACTGAAGAACGGAATTGAATTTGCAAAGACGGTTTACGAAAAACAAAAAGCGCTTTGGGATCAAAAAATTGGTTCTGAAATTCAATACTTAACCGCCAAAAACAATCTTGAGTCATTGAATAAAAAGATGACCACTATGAATCAGCAACTGGCAATGTACAAGCTTAGATCTCCAATAAATGGTGTGGTCGATGATGTCTTTTCAAAAGAAGGTGAGATGGGGTCACCCGGAATGCCATCCATAAGGGTTGTAAACCTTAAAACCCTTAAAGTAGTTGCAAATCTGGCAGAAGTGAATATTGATAAGGTAAAGCCGGGCAACAGGGTTGAGGTAACATTCCCCGATCTGAATAAAACCATTCAATCAACAGTAAAAACGGTGGGAAAGGTCATAAACGAGCTCAACCGGACATTTACTGTTGACATCGTTTTGCCGACAACCCCTGATTACAGACCAAACATGCTGTGTATAGTAAAGATTTTGGATTACCAAAAAGACAATGCATTGGCAGTTCCAATTAACTCATTGGGCAAAGTTGATAACGAATCTTTTGTATATGTAGTGGAAGATAAAGATGGTGTTTCAAGAGCTTCAAAAAGAAAGGTAGAACTGGGTCTGACTTCAAGTGACCTTGTTGAAATTAAAGGCGGATTAAAAGGCGGCGAAAAAATCATCACAGTTGGCTATCAAGACGTGAACGATGGCGATGCTGTAGAAGTCGCACAACAATAAACTGATTTATTTAATCGGAAAAATCAAAAAATGAAAGACGTTTTTAAAGAGTTTAAACCAACTAGCTGGTCAATAGATAACCGAAAAAGTATTTATTTCATTACTTTTCTGTTGGCGGTTGCGGGTATATATGCCTATAACACATTACCCAAGGAGCAGTTTCCGGATATTGTTATACCGACGATTTACGTCAACACCATTTATCCCGGCGCCTCTCCTGCAGATATCGAAAACCTGGTAACCAAACCAATTGAAAAGGAAATCAAAGCGATTTCAGGTTTGAAAAAACTTACCAGCCAGTCTGTCCAGGATTTTTCAATAGTAATTGCTGAATTTAACACAGATGTATCCGTACCTGAAGCAAAACAAAAAGTAAAGGATGCGGTGGATAAAGCCAAGTCTGAGTTGCCAACAGACATACTTGAAGATCCAAATGTTATTGAGGTGAACTTCTCAGATATGCCCATCATGTATGTCAACATTTCAGGAGATTACGACCTGAACAAGCTCAAGAAATACGCTGATGACCTGAAAGACAAAATTGAATCAATGTCTGAAATTACCAGAGTTGATATGGTGGGAGCCTTAGATCGGGAAATTCAGATAAATGTCGATAAATACAAAATGGATGCTGCCGGTGTAACACTTGCTGAAATAGAAAGATCGATAAAGTTCGAGAACATGACTATTTCTGGTGGTCAAGTCACTACTGACAACATGAAGCGTTCGATCAGTATCACAGGCGAATTCAAAGATTTGACCCAGTTTGATAACATAATTATTAAAAGTACTTCCGGCGCGGTGGTTTATCTTCGTGATATTGCTCAGATAATAGACAGTTTCAAGGAAAAGGAAAGTTACGCAAGGCTTGATCACAAAAATGTCATAACCTTGAATGTCGTCAAAAGATCTGGCGAAAACCTGATTCATGCTTCAGATAAAATAAGAGATTTAATAAGTGAATTAAAATCAACGAGTTTTCCTAAGAATCTGAAAGTTTCCATTACAGGTGATCAATCAGGCCAAACTCGGGTAACGTTGCATGACCTTATCAACACAATTATAATTGGATTTATCCTTGTGACCATTGTATTGATGTTTTTCATGGGTGTAACAAATGCCTTTTTTGTAGCATTGTCGGTACCCTTATCTTGTTTTGTGGCATTTTTAATCATGCCAAGCCTCGGTTTGTCGTTAAATATGATTGTATTATTTGCTTTTCTACTGGCATTGGGAATTGTTGTTGATGATGCCATTGTCGTAGTCGAAAATACCCACAGGATATTTCAAAGCGGAGAAATGTCAATCGTTCAAGCTGCCAAAACAGCAGCCGGAGAGGTGTTTGTACCAGTTTTCTCGGGTACCATGACCACGCTTGCTCCATTTGTACCACTGTTATTTTGGAAAGGAATCATTGGAAAGTTTATGGTTTATTTACCCATAACCCTGATTATTACATTACTGGCATCTTTGGTTGTGGCGTATATTATTAATCCGGTTTTTGCTGTAGATTTCATGAAAAAGGATGAACATGCAGAAGACATAAAACCTGATCGAAACTGGTTGCCGGTAATCGTTGTCGCCGCTATATCTGTGATTTTTTACGCCCTCGGAAGTTTTGGAATGGGAAATTTTGTTTTCTTATTTGTGTTGTTGATGCTCTTATATAAATTTTTCTTAAAAAGAGTAATTTACAATTTTCAGCAACATACGTGGCCTAAAGTACAAGAAGGCTATGGAAGAATTGTAGCGTGGGCTATTCAAAAGAAAAGACCTGTATGGTTAATGTTGAGTTTGGTTGGATTATTCATTTTTTCAATTTTTTTAACCATAGTCAGAAACCCTAAAATAGTATTTTTCCCTCAGGCTGATCCTAATTTTGTTTATGTTTATTTGAATATGCCGGTCGGAACATCTGCCGAATATACGGATAAGGTAGCACAGACATTAGAAAAGAAAGTTTGGGATGTTTTGGGAGAAAATAACCCTTTGGTAGAGTCTGTAATTACAAATGTTGCAGTAGGTGCGACGGATCCAAGTGAAAATGACCGAACTACTGCTTCCAATAAAGCAAAAGTATCAGTAGCTTTTGTCGAATTTTCAGAAAGAAACGGCAAATCGACTCAAGAGATTCTTGATAAA
>JAEUUM010000076.1 GCA_016787375.1 Saprospiraceae bacterium | reverse complement strand
AGACCACAGCAGTTCAATGTAAAAAGTAAATTGCAGTTCAAAAACTTTTCTAACAATGGATCTTCCTGGCCACAAAAATACATTTTTTGCAACCTGTTGCGTAATGGTGCTGGCTCCTCTGGTGCGTTTGTGCTTTTGATTGAAGTCAATAGCTTTTTGTATAGCCATAATATCCAGGCCAAAATGATCCGGGAAATTCTGATCTTCACTGGCCATGGAACATGCTTTTATGAAAGGCGATATTTGATCATCATCAACCCATTGGTAGTAAATGTGGCCCTTGCCTGATTCCACCTGCTTTATCAGCATCAGAAGAGTTCCGGGTGGATTGACCCATTTATATACCAATACCCAAATAAAAGTAATTGTCAAATATCCCAAAAGGGTTCTAGGTATCCATTTCTTAGTCCATTTCCAAAACTGCTTTTTGTTAAATTCCATTTAATTAATAAGGTATGTTTTTTTGTAGAACCAAAAGATTCTAATTTTAATTTTAATTAGGTTTGTAGCTCAAAAGTTAAGTAAAAATAGTTTATGCGAACGATATTATCTATTACTATTATTTTCTTTTTTGTATTTGGAATTAAAGCCCAATCAATTTGCGATATAAAAATCACGATACAGAACTACAATCATGATACATTAACATTAGGAGGATTTATTGGAGGTGACCGACTACCAATTGAATTGATAAAGCGTTCAAAAGAAGGCAATTTTAGCATATCAAATGCGAAAAAATTACCGGAAGGGATGTACTACATTCAATTGCTACCTGATAACAGATACTTTGAATTTGTTGTTGATGCCGACCAACAGTTTTCAATCTCAACTAACTTTGATAAAATCTATGAAGAATTGAGTTGCATCGGCTCTGTTGAAAATGAATTGTACTTTAAATGTTTAAAATTAATTAATGAAAAACGACAGGAAGCAAATGAGTTAAACTCTAAAATAAATTTGTTCCAATCAAGAGACCCTATATTAGCTAAAGAAGCCAAGGATAAATTAAAACTGCTTAATAATCTGGTAATTCAAGAGCAGTTATATTTTTTAAATAATGCCCCTAAATCGTTGACTAAAAAATATATACTCTCGTCCAAAGAGCCAGAGCCTGAGGAATATAATTCAAATGATCCTGTGCAGGTTAACAAGGCAGAAAATTATGTCAAATTGCATTTTCTGGATAATATTGATTTTACGGACGAACGTATAATGAGATCACCTTATCCTTATAATCAAATTCAAGCCCTACTGATAAATAATATCAATCATCCTGATTCGCTTATCTCAGCAATTGATATTGTTATGTCAAAAATACTAGGCTCCATTAATACAAACAAAGTATATTTTGAATTTTGTATGAAGCTGATTTCATCGCCTCGACCTAAGTACTTGGAAAATGCTTTGGTGTATGTGGTAAGAAATTATATTCAAAAAGGCAAAATCAATTGGATTCAAAAGAGTGATTCTCTCAGTTTTGTTACAAATATTGATAAAATCGAGCCATTATTACTTGGTAGAACTGCACCTGATTTTGTTATGACAAACGAAAACGGAGAGCATGAAAGGGCCTTGTTATCAGACTCGCTGGTAAAAGTTTTATATTTTGGAGAATATAATTGTGCGCCCTGCCAACCAGTCTTAATGGGTTTATTGGATTTTTATGATATTTATAAGTTCAAACACGTTGAGGTTATTGGCGTTTGTTCAAATACAGGTGAAGCTTGTAAAAAGTGCTTCCAATATGCCGAGGCAAACCTTGTTCAGTTTCGGTTTTTGGCAGACCCAGAAAAGGGTTTGGATGTTTTGAAACAATATAATATCAATTCAACACCAGCAATTTTTGTGCTGAATAAAAACAATCAAATACTTGCGAAGAACATAGGATTGCAGGAATTATATAAAGTTGTCAACAAAGAGATAATATCTAATAGTAAGATGTAATTGTTTGTAATTCCAATATTTATAAACTTTTATTTGCCAAATAATTTTGGTTTACCAGAAAGTCATTTG
>JAEUUM010000074.1 GCA_016787375.1 Saprospiraceae bacterium | reverse complement strand
AAGTGCTTTTTTTAAGTAAAAAAATATAGGATAGAATTGGGCAGAGAGTTTTTCTGCCCAATTCTATTTTAGTTTATTCATATTGCTACTGGCATTTTTCTTAATTAACCATTTCTGGCTATTTTAAATTAATCTTTCAATGAAAGAAGCTAAAGCTTTAAAAGGCGTTTCAAAATTTCACACATTATTTGAATTGCCTATATTGGATCAGGCTGCAATCCCGTCTAAAGAGAGATGCATGCTTCGGATAAATCTATTGGAAGAAGAGTTAAAGGAACTAAAAGAGGCAATAGAAAATGACGATATAGTCGAAGCCGCTGATGCATTTTGCGATTTGCAATATGTTCTTTCAGGAGCAATTCTTGAATTTGGACTTGGCAAGAAGTTTAAGAAGCTTTTTTCTGAGGTACAACGGTCAAATATGAGCAAAGCATGTCAAACCATTGAAGAAGCTGAGGAAACAGTTTTGTTTTATAAAAATGTTAAAAATACCGAAGCGTACATTAAACCTAAAGATGGTAAGTATCTTGTTTACAGACAAGAAGATCATAAAGTTTTGAAATCAGTTAATTATTCAGAAGCCAATCTAAATCAAATTATTCAGAAGGATAATTAGACCCCTATAACTTGTTAAGTTGATTTTCAATTTCATCCAATGGTGTTGCACTTGGTGTTAAAACAACCGGATCAGTATTTTCGAATTGTACGAAACTTTTTGAACAGGTGTAAAAAGCGTCTTTCTGGTCAGAGGCTGCAAAAAATGTAAGGTTGTTGAAATCATGAATTTTTTGTTCAAAAATACTTTCAATTTGCTTGGTGTCTTCAAATGAGTAAATGACATTGCTAGTTTTGTTTACAGCTATTACCATTGTGTTAAATGATCTGAAAGCAACAGGTAAAACTACCTTGACATCTGAATATTTCAAGTCACCAAGCGGTGAGGCAATACAAAGCCAACCTAATATATTTGTGTGAAATTCGATTCCGTCAACAATCGTACCTGAACCTCCATCTTTCCATATAGCATTTTTTATCATTGAATAACTCGAAGGAGTTATTTTGAATTGGCGGGTACTTATATATTGACCATTGAATATTTTCCAACTGGATAAAGGTGAATTTGTAGGTATCTGTATGGTTATTGAGTTGTCTTTGCTTAAGGAAACTTTTTTGCCATTATAATATCCTTCTATGTTTAAATTTTTATACCAATCTAAAACAATTGAAGAGGTGTTACTAAATTGTGAGTATTTAATAAAATCGGATTTCTTGGATAATTGAGTAATAATTATTTTAATTTCTCCTTTGATAAGATTTTGAGAAGAATCGGCAAATGCTAATTTTGGAATGATAAACCTGATTCCAGATTTTGTTGATACGACACTTTCAACCTCAGTATTGACAAAGTATTCTTCAGAAGGTATAGTAGTTCTCGTATATGAATAAAAATTATTTATATTTCCTGTTAGGTCTGGTATTTCGTTAGTTGGTGTAAAGATATCTGTATCTTTACCGCAACCACTCATCACCATCAAGCAGCAAAAAAGAACATAAGTTGAAAATTGTTTCATTCTATTTCTAAAGTATTTTGTTGAAGACTCCATAAGTGTTTGTTTTGTTGCCTAATTTTTTAAAATCCTAATCTTAATCCTAAGTTAACCCCGTAAACAAGCATTGTTTGTCTAAGAGGGTAGTCATTTGAAGTAACACTTGATGGGTAATATTTTAAGTAAGGTTCAACCATAAACTGATAATTTGAAGTTATTTTATATCCAAATTGTGTTGATGCCAGTAAACCCAGTCCAAAAGTCCTCTTATATAAACTATAGTGACCGTTTATAGAGTCAGAAAATTCAACCGGTTCCTGTGGGAGGGAAGGAGAAAGCACTTTGCCGGATTTCATACTTAAAATCTGTAAACTTAAACCTGCATTGAATCCCAATGTCCATCTGGTGAAATCTTTTTGATAGCCCAGCCAAAAAGGAACTTCAATGCTTTTTAATGAATTATAATTGCGGACTGTTCTCACTCCCTTTTCTACGTATGCTATGGTATCAAAAACATAAGCAACAGAACCATTTCCGTGTATGGTATCAGATGGAACTACTTTGTACTTTAATATTTCCACATCATTTTTACTGTAGTCAAGTTTATAACGAATATCAGAATAAGTTAAGCCAGACTTAAGAAGAAGACCATTTCGAAATTCCATTCCAACCTTAAAACTGACTGAATAACCAGGTAATGCAGTTTCTGATTGTTTTTTGCTGTTTAAATAGCCAATCATTTCCTTGTCATCTAAACTAAGAAAACTGGAATGAAAATCAGGTGAAAGAAACAATTCAACAAAATACCCTGGAACGTTTGTATAAAATTTGGGGCAACGGCCTTTTGGGTCTGGAATGAAAAAGCTCTTTAAATTGACAGTAGTGGAACCTGAGACCACTGACATTATTTTTTGAGGCGCTATGATGAAAGATTCATTCAAAGAATTGGATTTGTAATCAGCAGACTCATTGAGCAAGGATTTGGAATCACCAAAGCCCGGGATTAAGCTTTCATTTGAATTATTTTCAGCTATTGTAGATACAAACCGGTTTGTTGAAGTATTAGATTTTCCAGGTTTTGTTGTAGGAATATTATTGACCTTTTGAGGTAATTCAATTGCTTTGCTTGCAACAGAAGCTGTTAATTCAGTTTGGTTTTCATAGTTGATTTTATTTTCAGACAATAAATTATTGGGATTGGTAATCTTAAGTTTGTTATTGGGTGATGGCAGGTTTGTAGAGTAAGAATTGTACAAATTATAGCCCACCGCAGTAAAAATTACAAGCACAGAGGCAAGTAATAAAAAATTTTTACTACCAAAATAGGGGAGGGCTCTGGTTTTTTTATCTTCTTCTAAAACTTGTTCAATATTATCCCAAATATTGCTGGAATATTTAGATTCAAATTCATTAAGCTTGCCTTTGATTTGCTTATCAAATTCTTTAGGTATCATAGTCTTACTTTAGTCAATTCTAAAATTTTTTTCTGTAATTCACGACGAGCCTTCAATAGCTGCGACCGTGATGTACTTTCTGTAATATTGAGCATTTCACCTATTTCTTTGTGCGAAAAACCTTCTATTACGTTCAGGTTGAATACTGTTTTGTAACCATCAGGAAGTTCTTGTATAACATTCAATATTTCATTCTCCGTCATTGTTGCAATAATAGATGGTGTTTCATATTCTTCATTTATTATTTCGGCTCCAATCAATTCATTTTGGTAGCTCATTTTTTTGATGTTTTTGAGAGCAATATTGATAAAAATTCTTCTCATCCAACCTTCAAATGAACCTTCAAATTTGTATTGTTCGAGATTTTGAAAGATTTTAATAAAACCATCTTGCAAAATATCTTCGGCTTCCATATGATGACGCGAGTATCTTAGGCAAAGTGTCATCATTTTACCTGCATAAATA
>JAEUUM010000007.1 GCA_016787375.1 Saprospiraceae bacterium | reverse complement strand
GAGGAAATGAAATGCAGGTAAGTTTCGCTGGCAAAGGTACCAATTTGCATAGAGTATGGGACGATTTCATCATTCAAAATCAAAACATAAAACTTGATGATTGCTTGGGATATGTGAATCAATTGACTGAGGACGAAAAGAAAAGAATATGCAACATTAATCTCGTTGATTGGATGAATGAGTCAAGAAGTTTACTTGATGATGTTTATAATTTTAACGGGCATGTGCTAAACGAGGAGTATATGTCAAGAATGAAACCTGTTGTGGAAAAATTATTGGCAAAAGCAGGTCTTAGACTGGCAGCAATTTTAAAATATTATTTTAAAGATGCAGTGAATTTGTCTGTAATTGAATCAAAAGACACATTAAATTTGACAGCTGCTGACGCCATCAATCATATTGGTGAAAATGCTATTGTCTGTGGGAAAGTTTTTACCACAAAATTTATTGATAAACCAGGCCGAAAACCAACATTTCTAAATCTGGGAGCAAGCTACCCAAATCAATTATTAACGATCGTAATTTTTGGTGCCGACAGACCCAATTTTACTTACAAACCTGAGTCATTTCTGATTGATAAAAATGTATGTGCAAAAGGACGAATTGAATTATACAAAGAGAAGCCACAAATTATTGTGAGTAAACCAGACCAAATAATATTACAATAAATGGTATTGATGTTATTAGATCAAAATCGTAAATAAATTCAATCAGTCAGTTACAATTATTTGAATATTAAAATTGAAAATCTTGCATAAAAGAAGAACTTTCATAAACAACAATCATATTACTTCTTTTTGAGCTAAAAAATACCCGGATATTATTTCTATATCCGGGTATGGCTTTATTTAGTTTACTTAGATTTAAAGGTGAATTACCTCGCCGTATGCGGCTGCAGCTGCCTCCATTATGGCTTCACTCATTGTTGGATGCGGATGTATTGATTTGATTATTTCATGGCCGGTTGTTTCTAGATTTTTAGCGACGACTACCTCTGCAATCATTTCTGTTACATTCATTCCTATCATGTGGGCTCCTAAAAACTCACCATATTTAGCATCAAATACTACCTTTACAAAGCCCTCTTTAGCTCCGGATGCACTTGCTTTACCTGAAGCGGAAAAAGGAAATTTTCCAACCTTTACCTCATACCCTGCATCTTTTGCAGCTTGTTCGGTTAGTCCAACCGAGGCCACTTCTGGCGAGCAATAAGTACAAGATGGGATGTTGTTGTAATCGATTGGATTTACATGCATTCCTGCCATTTTTTCTACGCATAATATTCCCTCAGCACTTGCGACGTGTGCAAGAGCAGGAGTAGGTATCACATCACCTATGGCATATATTCCGTCAACATTTGTTTTACAATATGCATCTACAATGATCATTCCTCTGTCAGTCTTAATGCCTAAAGCCTCAAGTCCGATGTTTTCAGTGTTAGGTGTAACACCTGCGGCGGATAAAACGACATCACATGTAAGTGTTTCTTCTTTACCGTCCTTGCGGTTTTTTACCAGAACCTTACATTCACTTCCGGAAATATCGACTTTTTCAACACCGGTGTTGGCCAAAACTTTGATTCCCTTTTTGTTGAAAATCTTGGTTAGTTCTTTTGAAATTTCAGCATCTTCACGTGGCAACAATCCTTGCTCAATAAATTCAACGATGGTAACTTCTGTACCTATTGAATTATAAAAATACGCAAACTCCACTCCTATGGCACCTGCACCAACCACAATCAATTTCTTAGGTTGGGTTTCCATTGACATGGCTTTACGGTATTCAATAATCTTTGAACCGTCTATTTTCAGATTTGGCAATTCTTTTGGTCTACCTCCTGTGGCTATGATGATATTTTTAGCGGTGTAATTCGTTACTTTTCCTGAAGCATCCTTTACATCAACACTTTTATTTTTTGTAAGTGTTGCGGTGCCTTCTATAAGGGTGATTTTGTTCTTTTTGAACAGGAAATTAATTCCTTTGCTCATACCATTGGCAACATCACGACTTCTTTTGATGATGTTCGGAAACTCTGCTTTTGCATTACCAACCGTTATGCCATAATCGGCTGCATGATTGATGTATTCAAATACATTTGCACTCTTGAGAAGAGCTTTGGTGGGTATACACCCCCAATTCAGACAAATTCCACCTACATGTTCTTTTTCGATGACTGCGACATTCATACCGAGTTGCGAAGCCCTTATTGCAGCAACGTAACCACCAGGTCCGCTACCTACTACGATTAGATCAAAATTCATAAAGTTTTGTTTTAATGCTGTAAAGATAGTTAGATTTTCAGATTTACTTATGTGTTGATGAAATTTGCATGACATCAATTAAAATTGTAGATCGTTCTGCTTGTTCAAGGTGATCGATTTTGAGATTTATACCTTGACCAAGGTTTATTAACTCTCCCTGATTTGCAAAGTTCCTGATTTGCGTCAGTGCATCGCTCCAAAGGGCGAAAGCTTTTAGTTTTTCATCAGACTTGCTCAAAAACTTAAACTGGCTGATGGCAGAATCGACCACAACTACAAACGAATCACGCTTTATCCTGTGATTGTATCCAAATCTGAACGATTGGTTTAATGTGTCACATCCTTGTTGGTATATTTCTAACTTTATGCCGTTTGAAAGACTGATTTCTTCCTGACTGCTTTGACCCTGTGATGTAAATTTATGTTCTTTCACAATTTGCATATTTTTTGTAAAAATAGGTAGAGGTCTTCCCGTTGCGCATGTTTCAGACTTATCGTTTTTACATCCTGTTGCAATAATTATGGTAGTTAGTATTAATAAAAAGTATTTCATATTGGTAGTTTATTTCCCGGAAAAATAAGCAAAACATACAGAATTCCGATAGTTGCTCCGCCTAAATGAGCAAGATGATTTATATTATCCTGATTTTTTTGTGCCGCGTAAATCGAAAAGGCCACATAGACAATACCGTATAGCCATGCCACCATAGGTATTGGAATACCAATAAAAAGAATCATCTTGGCAGTAGGGTGAAGCATTATAAATGCAAAAAGCAATCCTGAAATAGCACCAGAGGCACCGAGTGACAAATAATGTTGGGTATTTCGTTTCGAGAAGTAATCCGGTAAATCACCGCAGATTCCACTCAAAAAAAATATTGCCAGATAATGAAGATATCCATAAACTTCAGTATTGTACTTTTCGATTGACATGATTTTAAACTCATTTTCCATAGAGAGCCCAAAGCCATATAAAACAAATAAGTTCAATAATAGGTGTGTCCAATCACCATGAACAAAAATTGAAGTGATAAATCTGCTGTATTCGTTATTATGATACACCGAATAGGGATGAAATGAAAGTTTGTATTTCAGATTTTGATCAGAAAAAGCCTGATAGCTTAGAAGCCCAATGATCGCAATTAGGATATATGTAATCATATTTTATTCGTTGTGGTATGGTTCATTGTTCAATATTGAAAATGCCCTGTAAAGTTGTTCGATAAAGAAAAGTCTGATCATTTGGTGTGAAAAAGTCATTTTTGAAAGTGATAACATCATGTCAGCCCTGGTTTTGAGGGTTTCATGAATTCCCCATGCTCCGCCTACCAAAAAAATTATCCTTTTATTTGATAATTGGATCAGTTGATTTATTTTCGTTGAAAAACCTACTGATGTAAATTCTTTGCCTTTTTCATCGAGCAAAATTAAGTAATCATCATTATTAACCGATTTCAAAACTTGTTGTGCCTCTTGTTGCATAAGTTTTGTTATTTCAACCTTGCCTGAAATTTTGACATCAGGAATGATTTTAAATTCGAATGGGATGTATTTTCCCATTCGTTTGAGGTATTTTTCGATGCCCTCAGTTAAATAAGGCTCATTTGTCTTGCCAATACACCAAAATTCAATTTTCATATTACCGGAAATTGAAATTTTGTTTCGAGAAGATTTCGGTCTGAAAAAAGATTATTTAGGAATTTTTTTATAATTTTTGATTCTTCACGGTGTTTGCTTTGATCCAGATGTCGAAACATTTGTCTGATAAAATTTTGCGCAGGTTCACCAAAGTGTGTTTCAAGATAATGTTTTGAGAGAGACTTGTAAAGTTCAACTGTTTCGGTTGGGTTTGTTGACCAAAACAATTGATCATATTTAACAAGTAATTTTATGTCATTGCTTTGAATGATCGTATTCATTGGGCCTGAGAAGTCTTGGGTCAGCTCCGAAAATGAAAGTTCGAGTTCAAGTTGCTTTTCATTATCCGCGAGTTTAATGGCTCTTAGCTTATCCCATAATTCTTGAAAATGTTCTGGAAATTGTTCTTTAATAAAGTTAAGTGTCTGGCTGTTTGGATTCACTGGGTATGTTTTAATCAACAAACTTTCAGCTTTTTTCCAGTTTTTTGTTCTGATAAACATATCCAATAAAATGGTATTCAA
>JAEUUM010000549.1 GCA_016787375.1 Saprospiraceae bacterium | reverse complement strand
ATGTTGAAGAGATTCCAGCCTGCACCTCAAGGTCGCGCGCACAGAATTCGTAAACGTACCAATCACATAACCATCGAAGTTGTAAACAAGATTCCTACTCCTATGGATCAAGAACTTGCGCAACAACAAGCTGATAATAATTAATTTTTGACTTAAAAAATAAAACTGTTCATGGGTCAGAAGACGAATCCAATAGGTAATAGATTAGGAATCATCAAAGGATGGGAATCTAATTGGTATGGGGGCAGAAATTTTGCCGACAATGTAGTAGAAGATGAAAAAATCAGAATCTACCTGAATGCCCGTATTCCAAAAGGTGGTATTGCCCATATAATTATAGAGAGAACTCTAAAGAGAATAACAGTAACGATACACACATCAAGACCAGGTATCATTATTGGTAAGGGAGGTAACGAGGTAGATCGTATAAAAGAAGAGTTAAAAAAGCTTACTAAAAAGGATGTTCAAATCAACATCGTTGAGATTAGAAAGCCTGAGTTAGACGCAACCATAGTCGGGGACACCATCGCAAAGCAACTTGAATCTCGTATTAACTATCGTAGAGCAATCAAAATGTCTATACAATCTACTATGAGAGCAGGTGCTGAAGGAATCAAGGTCAGAATCTCTGGCAGATTAAATGGTGCTGAGATGGCGCGTTCTGAGGAATATAAAGAAGGAAGAACTCCACTTCATACTTTCAGAGCAGATATTGACTATACAATTAGTGAAGCACTGACTGTCTATGGCAAAATTGGAATTAAAACTTGGATTTGTAAAGGTGAGGTTTTGGGTAAAAGAGATTTATCTTATACATCAGTAGATGATAAAAAAGACAGCAAGGATTTAAGAAAACCTAGGCCGGGAGGAGACAACAGAGACAGGGAAAGAGGCAATCAGAATCGTCCTGCAAAAAGAAGGTAGATTTTTTGAAAAAAAAGACGTACTTTTGCGTGGATTTTTTCAATAGGAATAATAAAAGACGTATAATTCATTGATATAAAAGCATTTAGCAATGTTACAACCAAAGAGAACTAAATACAGAAAGCAGCAAAAGGGGCGAATAGCCGATGTGACCTATCGTGGTGCAACGGTCTCTTTTGGATCTTTTGGTTTAAAATCCGTTGAAAGTGGTCGTATTACAAGTAGACAAATAGAATCTGCCCGTATCGCGATGACAAGATATATGAAAAGGGAAGGTCAAGTTTGGATCAGAATATTCCCAGATAAACCTATCACTTCTAAGCCTGCTGAGGTTCGTATGGGTAAAGGAAAAGGTGCTTTAGATCACTATGTAGCTGTTGTAGAGGCTGGGAGAATCATGTTCGAAGTCGATGGTGTTAGTGCGGAAATAGCCAAGGAAGCACTAAGACTTGCAGCTCAAAAACTTCCATTGTTAACCAAGACTGTTACAAGACCAGATCTAGTTTAAATTATAATATTATGGCAACTAATAAATATCAGGAGTTAGTTAAGTTTTCAGATGAGGATCTCGCAACTGAATTACAAGTAACTCAAAGAGAGTACCAAAGAATGCAGTTTGATCAGGCTTTGAAAGGTTTGGAGAGTCCAATTAAACTAAGAGAAATTAGAAGAGATATCGCAAGAATCAAAACTGAGGTTCGCAGAAGAGAACTAAGTGGGTTAAGTAATGCTGATATTGCTTCCAGAGATAAAATTGTTCAAAGAAGGAGAAAATCTTAAATTGTAAAATACCAGACATCATGGTCGAAAGAAAGATTAGAAAACAAAAAACAGGTGTGGTTTCAAGCAACAAAATGGATAAGTCCATAACAGTTGTTGTAGAGAGGAGGTTACGTCACCCAAAATATGGAAAGTTTGTTAAGAAGACAAACAAATTCATGGCTCACGATGAAAACAACGAGTGTCAAATAGGTGATTTAGTTAAAATCATGGAAATCAGACCCCTAAGTAAAAATAAAAAGTGGCGTTTGGTAGAGGTTTTAGAAAAGGTTAAATAATCTAAGTAATATTTAAAAGATGATACAACAGGAGTCAAGATTAAAGGTAGCCGATAACAGTGGTGCAAAAGAAGTTCTTTGCATCAGGGTTTTAGGTGGAACCAAAAGACGTTACGCTTCTATCGGTGATAAAATTGTTGTCGCTGTAAAGGATGCAATGCCTGGAGGTGTTAAAAAAGGTACAGTAAGCAAAGCTGTCATTGTACGTACAAAGAAAGAAATTCGACGCAATGATGGTACTTACATCAGATTTGATGACAATGCTGTCGTGTTGCTTAACAATGCTGATGAGCCTCGTGGTTCTCGTATTTTTGGCCCTGTAGCCAGAGAATTACGTGACAGAGACTACATGCGTATTGTTTCACTTGCTCCCGAAGTATTATAATTATTGAAATTTAGTATCATGGCTATAAAACAAACTCAGAAAAGATTTGCCCCTAAGCTCAAAGTTAAAAAGGGTGATCAAGTTATCGTGTTGTCAGGTGATGACAAAGGCAAAAGTGGTAAAGTACTTACTGTTGATCCAGGAAAAGGTCGTGCTATTGTAGAAGGTGTGAACATTGTAAAAAAACACACCAAACCAAGTAACAACAATCCTGGTGGAATCAACGAAATTGAGGCACCTATATACTTATGCAAACTTTCATTGGTTGATCCAAAATCAGGCACTCCTACTCGAGTAGGAAGAAAGCTTGTTGATGGTAAACTAGTAAGATATTCAAAAAAATCAGGCGAAATTATTTAATACAATGAGTCACGAATCACTTCATAAAAAGAAATACAGAGAAGAAATTGTTAACCAACTAATGGAGCAGTTTCAATATAAATCTGTAATGCAGGTACCGAAATTAGTAAAAGTTACCATAAACCAAGGTTTAGGGGGGGCAACTTCTGATAAGAAATTGGTTGAAAATGCACTTCAAGAGATTGCTTTGATTACCGGTCAAAAGCCTGTCCCAACTAAGGCAAAAACCTCTATCTCAAACTTTAAGTTGAGAGAAGGTATGACAATTGGAGCAAAGGTAACTTTGAGAAATGAGCGTATGTGGGAATTCATCGACAGGTTATTGGCTGTTGCTCTTCCCCGTGTACGTGACTTCAGGGGTATTAGTAACAAAGCTTTTGACGGTAGAGGTAATTATTCACTTGGTATTACTGAGCAAATAATTTTTCCTGAAATTGACATCGATAAAGTGAATAAAATCACCGGTATGGATATCAACTTCGTGACCACTGCAAAGAGAGATGCTGAAGCTTTTGCTTTGCTTAAATTGCTCGGATTTCCATTTAAAAATCAAAAGAATTAATTGAAA
>JAEUUM010000535.1 GCA_016787375.1 Saprospiraceae bacterium | reverse complement strand
TCTGTTCAATTGTTCCTATCTCTTTTTCTCTTACAATATTGAGGGCCGATAGATTGGCTCCAACCATGGTCAGTAAAACCACCAATATACCCGGGACCATAAAAATTGCATAATTCAGGTGCACATTAAACCAATGATAGGGGGCTGTAGATATTGATGGCAAAGGATTCATTTTGGGTGTTTGTATCCACTTTAGCCTTATCTCCTGATTGTACTCTTTTATAACTGAGTTTACATAAGCAGCTCCGATGTTGGCACGGGCTCCGTTTACAGCGTTTACTGCCATAAACATGGTAGAGTTATTCTCTCGAACCAGGTTTTTTTCAAACCCTTGAGGAACCTCAATGATAACATCTAGTTTATCTTTCTCAGCTCCCGACATGGCTTTTTCAAAGGAGTCGCCATACAATACCAGCTTAAAATAATTCGAAGCCTCAAGTTTATTAGCAAGTTCCTTAGAAAAATCAGAATGGTCATGGTCAACAATTCCTAAAAGCACATTTTTTACTTCGTAATTAGCCGCAAGGGGCAACAGAACAAGTTGGATAACCGGCATAACAAACATTAATCTCAGGATGGAAGCATCTCTGAATACTTGCCTAAATTCCTTTTGAAGCAAAAACTTTAATATTCTCATGTTTTAGGCTAATCTGATCTTGAATTTTTTGACACTTAATACAATAAGAAATATGGTCATTGCTCCGAGTATAGCAGTTTCTTTAAGTACAGCTCCAAATCCGAGGCCTTTAATCATGACCGATTTGACTATTATATAAAACCATTTTGCAGGAATAAAATTGGAAATCACCTGCATTGGTAATGGCATATTATCAATTGGAAACATAAAGCCACTAAATACCAAAGTAGGCATAAACAAACCTATCAGAGAGACAAACATCGCAGATTGCTGGGAATTTGAATTTGCTGAGATTAAAAGACCAAGTGAAAGAGAGGTTATAATGAATAAAATACTTTCAGACATCAATAAGAATAAACTCCCGGCAATAGGCAAATCGAGGACGTAGACGCTCAGTAACAAAATAGAAATAATATTAACAATGGACAAAAACAGGTAAGGAACGGCTTTTGCCAAAATGACCATAATAGGTTTTAAAGGAGAAACAAGGATGATTTCCATGGTGCCCATTTCCTTTTCTTTCACGATGGCAAGCGATGTCATCATGGTGCATACAAGCATCAATACCATTGCCATTACTCCCGGAACAAAATTGAAAGCACTTTTCAACTGTGGATTATACAACATTTTTATTTGAGTGGAAATCTGCATCGGAAGTTTTTGATTTTTATTCAATTCTTCCTGGAATCCACCTATAATTGCATTGGCGTAATTCTGAACAGTTGTGCCGGTATTTGGGTCTGAGGAATCAGTTATGAGTTGAATTTGAGCATTGTTGCCATGAGACATGGTTTGTTCAAAATTTGCCGGAAATACTACCACAAGTTTAACGGTACTGTTTTGGAAAGTCTTTTCAATCTCCTTTGGACCAGTTAGTATCTTTTCGACGTCAAAATATTTACTCTCGTCAAGTTTCTGAATAATGCGTTGGGTTGTGCCATCTTTTGAATAATCCAGAACTGCCACTTTAGAATTTTTAACTTCATTTGACAACGCAAATCCAAAGATTAAAATCTGCATAACCGGCATACCAAACAAAATAAACAAAGTTCTTTTGTCACGCCAGATATGAAGCCATTCTTTTTTTACAAACACCAAAAATTGTTTCATTCACTTGAGTTTTAATCTGCGTTTCGAACTGCTTTTCTGGCTAATGAAATAAAAACTTCTTCCATATTTTTAGAATTAAAGGTTTGTTTAAGCGCCTTAGGTGTGTCGAGCACTTCAATTCGTCCATCAACCATTATGCTTACCCGATCGCAATACTCTGCCTCGTCCATGTAGTGGGTGGTCACAAAAACAGTGACACCCTTATTGGCTGCGGAATATATCAGTTCCCAAAACTCTCTCCTTGTAAGCGGATCAACTCCACCGGTTGGCTCATCAAGAAATACCAAAGGCGGCTCATGAAAAATGGCTATTGAAAATGCAAGTTTCTGTCTCCATCCTAAGGGAAGATTCTTTACCAGATTGTTCTTTTCACTTTCGAGTTGGAGCTCATTAAGAATAAATTTGGTTTTTGCTGAAATAAAATCATCACTCATGCCATATATACCACCATAAAACTGCATATTTTCTGTAACGGTCAGATCTTCATAAAGAGAGAATTTCTGACTCATGTAACCAATATTTTTTTTAATCTTTTCAGCCTCTGACAACACATCAAATCCTGCCACCCGTGCTTTTCCGGAAGTTGGTTTGTTCAGACCGCACAGCATTTTCATTGCAGTTGTTTTACCAGCTCCATTGGCTCCGAGAAAACCAAAAATTTCCCCCTTTTTGACATCAAAAGAAATATGGTCCACTGCATGAAAATTACCATATTTTTTTGTTAGTTCTTTCACCTCTATCATATAATCTT
>JAEUUM010000486.1 GCA_016787375.1 Saprospiraceae bacterium | reverse complement strand
TGTTGTTATTGCTTCATTAATTTCAAAGGGCTCATGTTCTGGAAGGGTATTTTCATGCTCTTTTGGTGAGTTTGATTGAATTTCAATAAATTTATCATTTATGTTTTCAATCCTCTTTTTTAACAAGGATCTATCCGGAATGAGAATGGCATCTTCACTAAGTGCCTCTTCAAAATTGTTTGAATTTTGGGCTTTTAATGCCAGTAGTTTTAAAATTCGCAGATTTGCCGAAAAAGGGAATTCATTGATATTTTGATCAATTTCATCAATTGATAAAGACTGAAGATATGAAAGGTCAAGAGAATAAATTTGATCGGAAATCATGATTTAAATTTTACCAGTTTGTGAATGATCTGTTGAAAATATCTTCCAGAAGTTGCTCTGAAATGACTTTAAGCAATTGATCTTGAACAGTAAGAAGATTTTCAGAAGAAGAGAAATCAGCGAAATGTTTAAAATTCTGCTTCCAGTTTTCTTTTTCGTTTTTATGATTGATACATTCTATCTCAATTGTCAACTCCAATCTGTTAATTGCAGCCGTTTCACCAGGTTTAGGAGCAATTGGCACAACCCGAAATTCCTGCACAATTGGTATGAATTCAAGATCAGGGTCAGTTTCAGTATATTTTAGCCTGGACTCATTTCGGATTTTATTCTTGAGATTTTCAGAGAAACTCAATGGAAAACTGGCAGGAAGGGCACTTGCCCTCGTCTCTGTATTGACAACAAAAAAAGTGCTCACATTATCGGGAATTGAAATTCCTTTAAACGAATAACAGCCTGAAACGAACCAGATGACCCCAAAAAGTGCCATTGTTTTAATGTTAAGCCCGGTTTTATAAAGGAATGTCATATTGTTTTATTTTACGGTACAGGGTTCTTTCTGAAATTCCCAAATCATCTGCAGCTTCTTTTCTTTTACTGTGGTGTTTTTTGAGGGCTTTGTTGATCATATCTTTTTCCATATCTTCTAGAGACATGTTATCATCCATTACCTCTACATTGTTGTAGGAATCATCTTGATTGTGATTGATGATAAATGTTGGACTTTTGTCAACTTCAGAATCTCTATTTGAGATGCCCATTGTGCCAGGTGTCTTTGAAAAATTAGACTTTTTCTGACTTTGAATAAATTCTATTTCTGCTTCGGACTGGGTGTAATTTTCAGGTTGCAGTGAAACAAGTGTTTTTACATCTGAAATGTTCAGGTTATTGGAACGAATGAGTTCAAATATCAATCCTTTCAAGTCAGTTATGTCTTTTTTCATTTCAAATAGCAACTTGTAGAGAAGTTCTCGCTCATAAAAGCCATTTGAAGAAGAGCCACTTTCATTTTCTCTTGAGAAAGCAGGCAGATTTCTGACCAGCAAGTTTGGTACAATCGTTACAAGATCGTCTGCAGATGTAATTTTATCCTGCGCCAACACTGATACCTGTTCAGCTACATTTTTGAGTTCCCTGATATTGCCAGGCCATGAGTAGTTTGCGAGAACAGCATTGGCTTGTTCGTCGAGACGCACAGGTGCTGAACGATATTTTTCTGCAAAGTCAAGGCAAAATTTTCTGAACAGCATTGGAATGTCTTCCTTGCGCTCTTTTAAAGAAGGTACTTTAATTGGCACAGTATTTAGCCTGTAGAATAGGTCTTCCCTAAATTTTCCTTCTTTTATTTTTTGGGTCAAATCAACATTTGTAGCTGCAATCACTCGAACATCAGTTTTCATGACAGCAGATGAACCAACTTTGATAAATTCCCCTGATTCTAATATTCTGAGCAGGAAGGCCTGAGTATCAAGAGGCATTTCACCTATTTCATCCAAAAAAATTGTGCCACCATTTACGGTTTCAAAATAACCTTTTCTGTCACCGGTCGCACCTGTGAATGAACCTTTTTCATGACCAAATAATTCTGAATTGATTGTGCCCGGTGGTATGGCACCTGTATTAATGGCGATAAAAGGATTGTGTTTACGACTACTGATTGAATGAATGATTTTGGAAAATACTTCTTTACCTACACCTGATTCACCGGTTATCAGTACGGTCAGATCAGTTGCTGCAACTCTAACGGCAATATCCAATGCCTGATCGAGTGCTTTTGATACACCAATTATCCCAAATCTTTGTTTAATGGATTGCAAATTTTGCATCCTGTATTTTTAGTTGTTGATTAAAATATTTTGTTCAGTTACTACACCCAACAGGGTAGCAGATGTGGCATCGTTTATTTTTACCATTACATAATCTCCCAATTTAATGTTGTCGGTTTTGGGAAAAATGACCATCTTGTTTTGTGAGGTTCTACCTCGGAAATGATCACTTGATTTTTTTGAATCGCCTTCGACCAATATTTCGAACGTTTTTCCGACGTCTTTTTTATTGTCTTCAAATGCCAATTCGCGTTGAATCGAAATTACTTCATCAAGCCTTCTTTTTTTGGTTTCCTCAGGTATATCATCTTCGTATTTTCTTGCCGCTAGTGTACCTGGCCTTTCAGAATAATAAAACATGTAAGCCAGTGAATATCGAACAGTTTTTAAAATAGAAATTGTTTCCTGATGATCTTCTTCAGTTTCAGAACAAAATCCGGTGATGATGTCTGTTGATATGGTACAATCAGGCAAAATGTTTCTGATGGCTTCAACCCTTTCGAGGTACCAATCCCTGTCATAAGTTCGGTTCATCATTTCCA
>JAEUUM010000399.1 GCA_016787375.1 Saprospiraceae bacterium | reverse complement strand
ATGCATGGGGCCTACAGGTTTAAAAGAAGGAGAGACCGATACCGAAGAGCCTGCAGGATGTGGTTTGTCTAGTCAGAGCAATTTCTTGGCACCCCTTCAAATGATTCAAGGCAAGTCTTACGCCCTGGTGATTAACAACTTTACAAGCACAGGTACGGGTTTTTCAATTCAATGGGGGGGCACAGGAGAGTTTGAGGGGCCTGAAGCTGATTTTGCATGGGACCCGGATACTGTAAAGTGCCTTGAACCCATAAGTTTCATAGATCAATCCTCCTTTGGAATTGGCAGCATCACTGGCTGGTCATGGTCATTTGGTGAAGGGGCTGTTCCTGTTAATTTACAAGGCCAAGGGCCACATTCGGTGATTTATAATTCATATGGGAAAAAATATGTAACGCTTGTTGTTACTTCAGATTTAGGTTGTAAAGTAACAAAAACAAAAGAGGTGTATATTGATGTATGCTGTTTGCCAGGAGATAATTTCAGTATTTCGCTTGATAGTCTCGTTGAACCAACTTGTAACGGTTATTCAGATGGTGAGCTTTATTTTTCTGGGTCAGGAGGTACACCCTGGTACAAATACAGCACTGACGGACAAAATTATACGGGGGCAACTGCAATTGGAGGTTTAACCAGCGGCAATTACTCTGTTTATGGTATTGATTCTCATGGATGTCAGGATTCATTTGATATTAAAATTAATCAACCACCTAAACTAACCGTAGACGCTGGAGAAGATCAAACAGTAGATTTAGGGTACAACGCAATAATTAGTGCCAGCACTTATCCCTTTAACAGACCTGTTGCTTTAACTTGGTCCTCGCTAAATGATACATCCCAATTCTGCAAATCATGCTTCAGCATTGAGGTTTTACCACCGGGTACAACTACATATGTTGCATCTATTGTTGATTCAACCGGTTGTATGGCAAGTGATGAAATTACCATCTTTGTAGTTGATAAAAAGCCAATTTATGTTCCCAATGCAATTTCTCCGAATGGTGATGGCTATAATGAAGGGTTTACTTTATTTGGTGGTGTAGCTGCTCGAAAAATACTGTTATTAAGGGTTTATAACAGATGGGGCGGATTGATTTTTGAAACCCGAAACATCGATTTGAACCAACCAAAACTTGGTTGGGACGGGACACTTAATGGAAAAAGGTTGAACCCTGATGTTTATGTGTTTTATGCTGAGGTAAGCTTTGTTGATAACAAAACAGTAGTTTTTAAGGGAGATATCAATCTTCTGAAATAGTTAAGTATTCAGAATATCCTCCAAAGCTTTTGATACCAATTTACGTTCTGCCTTCTCCATTAATATTGTTGGGTCAGATACCCGCTCTTTGCAATCTTTTATCCCACATCGTTCACAAGTAATATTAACAGAAACACTTTGGATACTTGTGTCCTTTATGAAATTTAGTTTTGAAGCTGAATTTTCATCCAGAAACAGTCCTGTAGTTATGCTGATCATTTTATCAGGATTACCGTCAACATATTTCGCAATAGACAAACAAATGTACTCATTACCAGAATCTTGGTAAACAGATCGCTGGATATCAGACACCAATTTTTTATTTGATTTTTTTAGTTTCTCGAAGATTGAGACAGACAGCCATCTGCGACAGTAATGTTCTTTGAGCCTGTTCGCTTGTGGATCATGACGACGAGTTAGATGCAGTTCTTTGTCTATTTCAAATGATTTTTCAGAAACTTGGTGGACAACCCTTAAAAAAAAGATTTTGTCTAAACCAAGGTATTGTGGCAACAAATTAAAACGATGCATCAACAATTCCGGTGAAACGTCATACTTCACTACCCAAGATTCAATCATTTCAGGATCAAAGGATTGAAGCGATATGAATCGCCTTAAATCTGAGATAAAATCTTCCCGTGGGATAAGAACACATGACGCAAAGTAATGCGCTTTGAAGTTGTTTAAAACCTGCTCAAAATTGTTGATTTTCCATAACTTATCAGTAAATGATCTCTCAGAAAGACCTAAAAAATGGTAGGCTGACTCTTTGAGCAACAAATATTTTTTTTGGCTATCATTTAGCCCTGATTGAAGCAGTAATTCATTTGTTTTTTCTTTGAATAAAGAGCGAAATCCTTTTAAAGAAGTGAATTCAGCAAGGCCATTGTCCACTACCTTTATTTGATAGGTAGCAAGAAGAAAATTTTCAAGAGAATGTGTTGTAACAGCTTTATTTAAGTTTTTGATGTATTGCAAAGCTGACAATTCAAGTTCCTCAAAATAATTATTAAAGATTTCCTGATATGCTCGCATGGCACCAATGTAAAAATGTTCAGCTTGTTGACCATGCAATCTCGACATTTCAACCAGAGTAGAAATAAATGCCCCTACTTTTGAAGGAGCTTCAGCAACCATTTCTATTATTTTCACAGGATCTATTCCAAATACATCTAATGGAAGTTCCTGCAAAAAATTAGATTCTAGCAAATCAACAACCGGACTGAACTTGGAGGATAATTCTTTTGAAATGAAAAATTCTTCCGAAACCCCAAGTGCTTTTGATATTTCATGAATTTTTTGCTGCCGAGGATATTTTTTAGATTTTTCAATTTCATTCAGATAAGAAATTGAAATACCGGATAACTGAGCCAAATCGCTTAGTAACAAACCTTTCTCTTTGCGTAAGGTCTTTAATTTTAGACCAAAGATGATTTTATCATTTAATGAAGGAGACTGCATGTTATTAATTCGAAATAGTGAAAATTACTCTGATATTTTGAAAACATTCATAAATATACTTTCAAATAAAAAAGCCACCCTATAAGAGTGGCTTTTTTATTTATCGAAAACTGAGCTTAAGCTGGTGTTTCATCATTTTTATCTGCATCTTTTGTTGAGTCTGCGACGTTTTCATCATGATGACCTGAGACCATATCTTCAACTGCGCCCATTGCTTTTTTACCTAAATCTGCAGCAGCATCTAAGGCATCAGATGCTTTATCTTTCACAACTTCTGCAATATGACCAGTTTTTTCTGCAACTGCACCTGCCATGTCGCCTGATTTTTCAATTATTGTAGCACCGAGGTCTTTTGCGGTATCCATTGCAGAATCTGCTACATGTCCCAATTTTTCACCTGCGGTTTCTGCGAAATGAGTAGCTGTTTCAACAACATCACCTGCCTTATCCATGACAACAGCCCCCAAGTCTTGAGCTTTATCAGCTGCTTTGGAAGCAAATTCGCTGGCGTTATCTATTAAATCACCACTAACCTCCTTTGCTTTTTCGTAAGCTGTTTCTGTTAGTTCACTCGCTTTATCTACAGCATTCTCAAACATATCCTGTGCTTTATCCAAAATTGAATTTTCTGTTTGAGTTGTTTTATTGTCAGTTGTATTTTGAGTGGTTTCTTTTCCACCAAAAAGCTTTTTTAAAAAATTAAATGCCATTTTATGAATTGTTTAAAAGGTTAAAAATTGTAGCGCGGGGGAGGCTTGAACTCCCGACCTCAGGATTATGAATCCTGCGCTCTAACCAGCTGAGCTACCGCGCCATCGTTTCTTTAGGCCCAACTGTAAGGGCTATGAACAACCGAAATTTAATTAAAACAGTTAAATTTCGATGATGTGTAATTTCAGGTTTTCCAAATGTGACGCAAATTTACTAAAAATCTGCATTCTGTGCCAATAAAATTTAATTTTGTTGCACAAATTATCGCGAATTCAGCCTTATCAACCCTGCTTTGGCTTTTCCATGCAGACTATTTTTGTAAGTGACCGGATTTAACAGTAAACATTGATTAAAATAGGATTTTGCAAATTCGAATTTATTTGACTTTTCATAGATGAGGGCCATTTGAAGAGCGGCATTACAGGCAAAATATTCCGGCTGGTTTTTACCTATTGTAAATACGGTTTGATAAGCTTTCAACGCAGCTTCGGTATCGTTCATCTGCTGTAGAATTCTTGCAAAACGGTATTTGTATTCAAGATCAAGAGCTGTATTAGCTTTTATCTGTGATTTTACTTTAAATAGCTCTGCCATTGCTCTTCCGGAATACCCGCCATCATAAAGCAATCTGCTTTTAATTAAGGCCGGCATAAATGTCTTGTGGTTTTTTAATTCCTGAAGTGCAGCTTGATCTGACTCCGATTTTGTATTTCCTTCCGTGATAACAGATTTATAATATTGGTCTCTTTTTGCAGGGTTGCTATATATAGAATAATACCAAAACAGCAAAAGGCTGGCTTCCTTTCTGTAGGTTACTCCTTTGTATTCCCGAAGGAATTTTTCGATAGGAATATTGGCATCTTTGTCAAGACGATTCAGTTTAGCCCTGCCCAAAGTTAGATATGAAAGGGGCAATGCAAAATATTTATTAGGATAGGTCCTGTTTTCAAGGATATTGATGCAAGCATCATTTTTTTTGCAGTGGTGTGCTGCATTGGCATAAATAAATGCAAGAAGTGGCTGTGAATCAAAATCTATCTTCTCTTTGTTTAACAGTTCCCATGCTAATTCTGGTTCGTTATTAATATGTAATTGAATGAACGCGTGGAGTATTCTGGTTTCTTCTTTAAAAATGAATGGCTTGTTTTCTGCATATTTTATGACCGAGTTAAGCTCTCGCATACCTAAATCAATTGAAGCATCGATACCGGTAAAAAACGAAAACCCACTTTTAAATGCAGTCGGTATTGAACCTACCAAAACATGAATTAAGCCCAGATTTTTCATATTGGGGGTAAAGCCGGGGAACTTCTCATTATTCCGGACAAGTTGCTTGTAGGCTTTTATGGCACCTGTGGCACATGAAATGTAGTTTCCAAACCTAAAGTCTATCGCTGCCCAATGCATGTTAATTTCAGCTTTGATAAACAGATGATATGGGTCAGAAGCAGGACCATATTTATCAATTTTTGAAAACCTGATATCTTTGTTGGCTTCCAATTTTCTAAAAAGTGTTTTATCTTCTGAGATCATCAGGGCCAGAAAGTCAATGTAATCCTCAACAATTAAAGTTGCAAGGTTGTACGGTTCGGCTTTCTTAATTTGATTAAGTAAAGTATAAGCCTCATTAAATCTTAGATCGATAACCAAATTGTAGGCTCTTAATACATCCTGATTAAAATCGTAATTCCCTGATGCAGGCTTGTAAGCATTCAGGCCGGTGGTAAACATCCACAGGAACTGTAAAATTAAAATAACAGGTTTCAGGATAAGCTGTTTTATGAAAAACAAAAAGCCGTATCTTTTGGAAACGGCTTTTTGAAATAAGTTTAGTCTAGAGTTGTGACCGGTGCAGGTTCTATGGCGGATTCGAGTATGTTCTCGTCGACTAGTATCCTGCCGCAATGTTCACAAGCTATAATTTTCTTTCTCAAAGCTATTTCGAGTTGAAGTTGAGGTGGTATTTTATTGAAACATCCACCGCATGCACTTCTAGTGACAGTAACCACTGCAAGATGATTATGGTAAGCTTTTTTAATCTTGGTATAAGCTTTAAGTAATCTTTCTTCGATTACTTTGCTGGCTTTTTCTGATTTCTTTTTTAATTTGTCCTCCTCTTTTTCTGTCTTTGCGATGATGGCTGCGAGCTCATTTTTCTTTAACTCTAAATCCGCTTGTTTTGATTTTAGTTTATCAGCAGTAGATTGTTGAGTTTCTTGTTTAGCCTGAATGCTTGTTTGCAACTCCCTGATTTTTTTTTCAAGTAGTTGAATTTCAAGTTTTTGAAGTTCAAGCTCTTTTGTCAGTGCTTCAAACTCACGGTTATTTTTTACATTGTCGAGCTGCTTTTGGTATTTCAAAATAAGCGCATCAGAATCTTTGATATTGACATTGTATTTGTTGATATCAGCTTTTACTTCTTCAACAGACTGGTCAATTTTTTGTAATCTTGTTTGTAAACCTGCAACTTCATCTTCGAGATCAGCTACCTCCATTGGAAGTTCACCTTTCAGTGTTTCAATTTCAGCAAGTTCAGAATCAATTAGTTGAAGTTCGTAAAGTCTTTTTAATTTTTCAGCTACGCTGATATCGTTTTTACTCATATTCAGAGGTATTTTACTGGGTTGGTGACTACTTGGGTCAAATGAACCGCAAAATTACTAAATTTTTTATTAATAATGTCAAATAATAGTTTAATTGTGTGCTGTTCACTCTCAAAATGTCCAATATCTGCAATTGTAATCTTATCATTGGCATCAAAAAACTCATGATATTTGAAATCCGCCGAAATAAAAATGTCAGCTCCGTTGGCAATTGCTTGTTTCAATAAAAAACTACCTGCTCCTCCACAAACAGCCACTTTGGTAAACGCAGATTTTACAAGTTTGGTATATCGGATACATTCTACATTAAGTTTTTCTTTGATTTGCTCAAGAAAGAAATCTGAGGCTGTTGGATTTGGGAGTTCCCCGATTAATCCGGCTCCTACGTTGTTATCTATATTTTCGAGTTTTTGAAGAAAATATGATACTTCTTCATAGGGGTGGGCTGCCATCAGTTCTTTCAAAATAATTGGAGTTAAATATTCCGGGAAGATGAGTTCTATTCGGCTTTCTTCAACTTGTTCTACTTTATTTAGTTCGCCTATTGTTGGATTGGCGGAACCGGTCGGGGTAAATGTGCCAGTTCCGGTAGTTCTAAAGCTGCAGTTCTTGTAGTTACCAATTTGTCCGGCGCCAGCAGCATACAGTGCATTAACAACGTCATCACCTGAGTTTATTGGCACAAAAAAGGTGAGATTCATCAATGTTTCTGCCTTGGGTAACAATATCCTGCAATTTCCAAGCCCAAGTTTCTCTGCTATTTTTTGATTTACACCATTCTCTAAAACATTATCAAGATTGGTGTGTATGGCATATATGGCGATATCATTTTTTATGGCTAAAATGATGGTTTTTTCAATGTAAGTTTTTCCATTAAGTTTTTTTAGGCCGTTAAAAATGATTGGGTGATGTGCAATGATTAAATTACATTTTTTGGCAATGGCTTCCCGTACTACATCTTCTGTACTGTCAAGACAAATAATTACACCTGTTAATTGTGCATCATGGTTTCCTACTACCAAGCCGCTATTATCATATACTTCCTGGTATCCGGGTGGTGCGATGGTTTCAAGATAATCTGTTAATTCTTTGATGGTGGTCATTAACCAAGTCTTTTTATTTTGTCAATGGTACTTGTTGTAGAATGGCCTTCTCTGAAAGGAAGGGAAATAACCTGACCACCGTTTTTAATTACAAAGTCTGATCCTACAATTTTTTCTACCGGCCAATCTCCGCCTTTTGCCAAAACATCCGGTTTCAATGTATGGATTAAATTTGCAGGTGTATCTTCTGAGAAAATAACAACGACATCAACAAAGCCGAGTGCAGCTAATACCATTGCTCTGTCCATTTCATGATTGATTGGTCTTTCTGCTCCCTTAAGTTTGCGAACTGATTCGTCAGAATTAACACCAACAATAAGCTTATCTCCCAATGATTTGGCTTCTTCGAGGTATTGGACATGCCCGACATGCAAAATGTCAAAACAGCCATTTGTGAAAACAACCTTAACTGGTTTGGTTCTCCAGATATTGACCATGCGACTAGTGTTTAGCAGGTCTTTAATCTTTTCGCTGTATTTTGAAATGAAACTCATGCTTTTTTGGTGTTAGGGTGGTAGTTTTTATTAACAATCGGTAATAGAATTAAGGCAATGATACCGAAGCTGACATTTGAGATTATTTGGCCCGTGAAATATGCAATATTGGCAAAAGAAAATCCATCAGCAGCTTTAATTCCGAACAACAACAGCGCCTGTATCACCAACCAATGATAGGTGCCCATACCACCCGGGCTAGGAACCAAGAAACCAAATGCTCCAAATACAAATATAATTAATGCGGCTTCCATACCCAAATGTCTGGTTGGAGCGAATGCAGGTATGCACAAATACAACATAATGTAATACAAAAACCACACTGAAACGGTATAAAACAAGAACAGCCAAGGTCTTTTAAGGGTTCGTATGGTATTGATTCCTTCCAAAATCCCAGTTAGCAACCCTTTCAGCTTTTTGACAATTAGGTTTTCAGGTCTTTTAATGTAAAACATCAAAGCAGCAAAACAAAATATGATGAATCCTACCAACAAATACCATATTTTACCATGCCCTGCCGTTTCTGATCCTTTATTCATTGACATGATTTCGGAGAGTTTTTCACTGATTGTGTCAAACTCTATAAAAAAGGTTGTACCTACGAGTATGATAAATGTTATCATATCTACGATTCTGTCTACCACTACGGTTCCAAGCAGTTTCTCTGTGGGGATGTTCTCGTAACGGGCCATGGTAGAAGCTCGAACAAGTTCTCCAATTCTGGGTATGCCAAGATTCGCAAAAAAACCAATTACAACTGAGAAAAAGCTGTTGATCAACCTTGGTTTTTCATCGAGTGATTCTATGAGTTGGTTCCAGCGCAGCGCTCGTGCAAGATGGCTTAAAAAAGTGGTGAAAATGATTAAAATGATCCAAAACGGATTTGTTTTTTTGAAATCATCAACCAGTTTATTGATCAGACTACAATTTTCTTTAGATATTCCATCCTCTACACATTGTGCCTGAAAAGCTTTGTTTTGACTCTGGTAAAGAAAATATAAAATCGTCAGACCAACAGCCATGAATCCGAGGACTTTCAGAACATTTGTAAATATTTTCTTCAAAAGAATTTATATTAGTCGATTATTTTCATCAGGGTAAATGGCAGTTGGCTTGAAATTTCTGGCTTCTTCGGCATCCATCCAAGCATAAGAGATGATGATGATGGTATCACCAACCTCAGCTTTTCTGGCTGCTGCCCCATTGAGACAAATAACGCCACTTCCACGTTCACCTTTGATAACATAAGTTTCAAGGCGTTCACCATTGTTGTTGTTAACAATTTGTACCCTTTCACCTTCCTGCAAATTGGCTGCATCTATTAGATCTTCATCAATGGTAATGCTACCCACGTAGTTGAGATTAGCTTCAGTTACAGTAGCACGGTGTATTTTAGATTTGAATTTTTCTATAAACATAATGGGTGCAAAAATATTAAATTAAATTGGTAAGGTAGAAACGAATTTTAAAAAAACAAATTTACATGGCTTCGGTTCTATTTTTTGAGGGTTTGAAATGTTAAGAAAATTGAAATTAATTATTTGCAACAAAAAAACACCTATCCTTAATATCCCGGGTTATTTTTTTCGAATTAACCACAAACCACCAAAAGTAAGTAAACCATTTAATGCCAGGCTTAAGAAACCAAACTGAAATCCATTAAACAGTGGTGCACTATTTATATCGATTAACCACATAAGTAATGGCGCTGTGATACAAACAATAAGAACCCTGTTGTCGTTCACCTTGTATTTGGTCAATACACCAAAACTAAACAAACCAAGTAATGGGCCATAAGTAATACCGGCCACTTTGAATAGAAAATTGATGATGGCATCTTTATTGGTTACTTTGAAAACAATAATCAATAGGAGCAATACTAAGGCAAAACTTAGATGCACAATCATTCGTGTACGATGTTGAGAGGAATTTTGCTCCTTCTTTTCAAAGTCTAGGAAATCTACACAAAAAGAAGTAGTCAGTGACGTAAGAGCCGAATCGCTGCTACTGCATGTGGCCGCAACGATACCAAGAATAAAAACTACACCCAGCAAAGGTGACAGGTGTGAAAAAGCGATGGTTGGATAAAGATAATCAGTGTTGTCAGGTAACGCAATACCTTGCTTTTTTGCAAAAATATACAACAATGCTCCGAGTGTCAGAAACAATAAATTCACAATTACAATAATACCCGAAAAGGTGAACATGTTTTTTTGAGCATCTTTCAAGGTTCTGCAAGTAAGGTTCTTTTGCATCATATCCTGGTCAAGACCCGTCATAACAATTGTGATGAGTGCACCACTTAAAAATTGCTTAAAAAAATTATTTGGGTCATTCCATCCTCCTTCAAAAAAGAACATTTTAGTATATCCACTCTCCTTCATTACGGGCACAAGGCTGGCAACATTGATATCCAATCTGCTCATCAATGAAATGAGAGTCAAACACAAGGCTGTTATAAAACAAACTGCCAGAAATGTATCGGTAATGATAACTGTTTTTATACCACCTCTGAAAGTGTATAGAAAAATAAAAAACAAAGTAACAAATCCTGTTATCCAAAATGGAATCCCAAATGAATCAAAAATAAATTTCTGTAAAATAATAGCCATTAAAAACAATCTGAGTGCAGAACCAAGTGTTCTTGATAGCAAGAAGAATCCTGCCCCTGTTTTATATGCTTTGCGACCAAATCTTGTTTCAAGGTAACCATAAATGGATGTCAAATTAAGACGATAATAAATAGGCATCAAGACAAGTGCAATGACTATGTATCCCAAAAGGTATCCAAATACAACCTGCATATAGGAGAAGGCCATATTTAATCCACCACTGCCTACCTTGCCTGGAACTGAAACAAAAGTCACCCCTGAAATGGAAGTGCCAATCATACCAATGGCTACAAGCAACCATGGTGATTGTTTTTCTGCTTTAAAGAATACCTCATTGCTGTCATTTTTACCGGTAAACCAAGATACCAATAACAACAATCCAAAATAGATTCCTATGATGAATAAAAGGGTTAAAGGGGTAAGCTGATTAATCATATTGGTATATTTTGTCCAAATGTAAGTGAGTTAAATACTTTGACAAAATATGTTATGAACAAAATGCACATCAGAAATCAATATGAATTTTATGAATCTTAAAACCGATTTTTTCGTTACGTTGTAAAATTGTGTTTAGAAATATGAAATTAATTTCTTTATCCACTGTCTTGGGGTTTTCTGTTCTGTTTACAGCTTGTAAAGGTAAAGAAGAACCACCAATGAAATTCGAGGAAAAATTGGCTATTTGCGATAGCTTATACAATTTTGACGAATTGGCAAGAATCGGGAATCTTGATAGAAATTCATTTTTGAAATACGAAGATTGTCTGTGTAATACCATCGCACCTGATGTTTTTCTCGATACAGATATGGGTGAGAAATTGAGTATTCGTAAGTTCAAGGGCAAATCCATTGTGCTTTATACTTGGTCTATGCAGAATCCGGGCTATATTGAAGATCTGAAGTATTTAAAGAAACTAAAAGACGAAAGTAAGGGCAAACTTGATATTGTTTCATTGAGTATGTTTGATCCTGTTGGGATGCCACCTGAGTTGCCTACCGGTACAGGGTCATTTCACAATATAATCCTGGGTATTGAAATTATTAGAACAGGATTTGGTTTGAGACCGAATTTCCCTACTGCCATTTTCATAGATAAAAATGGAATCGTTAGAGATTTCTTTTCTGGACTGACTTACAATTTTAAAATGTCCAAAGAAGATCGTGAGGAAAGAATCAACAGAGGGTTAAAAAAAATTATGTAATCACATTGATTAGGACTTAAAAAGCTGAAATAATCGAATTATAGATTTTTTTCAACCTTGAGCTTGAAAAATCAAATAAGATCTTTTACTCTAGTGAAAGATTGCCTACCTGGAACTTATAATGTTTCGAGCACTGAATCGTTGTAAACGCAAAATCCGCATTATCGGATATTGCCCTTTGGGCTTGATGAGCAAAGTCTATCAGGCTCTGATCGAAGCATCATGAGTCGATGAAAATCTTTGATTTTGTCGAGCTTAACCTCATACGAGTCTGATGCGACTGTAGGAGTCGTCAGACCCGACAAATATTTGGAAAGTTGCAAAATTTCATCGATTCAGCATCTAACGCTGAATTTGGGTTAAATTTAATTTACAGTAATATAGAGTTTAAAATTTTTGAATGTTTACTTTTGTGAAAAAACATGCCAAAAATACTGGTAACCGGCGGTTGTGGCTATATTGGCAGCCATACAATTGTCGATCTTATTGAAACTGGATTTGAAGTAATATCTCTCGACAATTTGATAAATTCTGATGAATCTGTCCTTGATGGTATTTTTCAAATAACCGGTAAAAAAATCTTGAATTTTGCAGTAGATCTTGCAGACAGAGAAATGCTTATTCCTGTTTTTGAGCAAAATTCAGATATAGTAGGAATCATCCATTTTGCGGCTTTAAAATCAGTCAATGAATCTGTTCACCGACCATTGCAATATTATTCTAATAACATTACCGGACTGATTAACTTGTTGGATTTATCTGAGAGATATTCTATAAAGAATTTTATCTTTTCCTCTTCGTGTTCTGTTTACGGCGATTCAGATGAACTTCCGGTAACTGAATTAACTCCGCTGAAAGAGGCACAATGTCCTTATGCATACACCAAACAAGCAGGTGAAAGAATCATTCAGGATGTAACCAGGGTAAGGGATAATTTTTCAAGCATTTTATTGAGGTATTTTAATCCGGCAGGTGCTCATCATTCAGCATTAATAGGCGAATCATCACGCAACATTGCCAGTAATCTGGTCCCGGTAATCACCGAAACAGCAATCGGCAAAAGGCAAAGTATGACAATCTTTGGAAGTGACTATGAAACTCGTGACGGTACCTGTGTCCGTGATTATATACACGTTATGGATATTGCACGAGCGCATACACTGGCATTGAGATATTTGTTGGATCAGACCGAAAAGCAAAATGAATCAGTGGTTTTCAATCTTGGTACAGGTGAAGGTATTACTGTAAAAGAAGCTATCGATGCCTTTGAACAGGTTAACGGAATAAAACTAAATTACACCTATGGTCAACGAAGGGAAGGTGATGTGGTTGCCGTGTATGCCAATAACAAAAAAGCACAGGAAATACTCAATTGGATTCCCTCAAGAGATATAAACGAAATTATGCGATCAGCTTGGGAGTGGGAAAAAGTGAGATCAACTATTCATTGAACGTCTCAATTTTTAAATTGTCGATCAACAGAATTTTCGATCCTTCGGCGTTCCAAAACTGGACTGATATTTCATCAAATGGCTGATCAGGTAGTTTTGAATCCAAGAATATATTCTTGGTTTGGTTGTCATTCAT
>JAEUUM010000318.1 GCA_016787375.1 Saprospiraceae bacterium | reverse complement strand
GTGGAAATACCAGCAAGACCCATCAGAATGGGACTTCAGAATGGGGGAAATTAGCGGAACCATCCGCTCAAAATGGAAAGATAAACTCGATGAGTGGGAAGTTATCAGTGAAAACCAGATTACACGGATCAGAATGGTGTGGCCTCGTGATCCAAGAGAATGGAGAGTAGAGTCAGGAGGCAAGGAGTATACCATCAAAATGATTTATAATAATCCGGGCAGTGATTGGATAGTGGAGGAGGATAACAAAATTATATTTAAATGTTTTACAGCTTTTCAGTCTGACATAAGGGACTGGATCGTAGAAGACGACCTGCCGGAGAATACTCATCTTAATGCCAGAGTAGGGTTGGTATTTGCGGTAATTATAAGCAATATGATGAATTAACCTTCCGTTGTGATTTTTGTGAAAGTGAAAATCCTTGTGTTTGATTTTTATCAACAATAATAGCTCAGTAGGTTTATTAATTGTCGATAATTAAATTTTGTTTACTTGTTTATTGTTCTCCTTTACCACAATGAATTTAAGCGAAAAACATTATTAATTTATTCTGGAGGCAACGAAGGTTTAAGTTGGATAATCTTTACTATATTTATGTTTCAAATATGATTAATATGAAAAACGCGCATCTTTTATTGGCTGTATTCGCTCTATTGTTGTCAGGTAACCTTCTTGCCCAACGAAAGGCAGGGCCTCCAAAAAAAATTATCCCCCAATCAAAAGAATCAGGGGTATTGATAGCATATGCTTCTGCAATTTCACCTTCAGACATAGAGCAATCTATCAATAATTGCGGTCTGGTTACAAACCTGAAATATATTGGTGACACATCTCAGATAGGAAAATTTGATCACGATCAGGCAACAAGTGGCATGAAACACGGCTTAATTATTGCAAGTGGCAGTGTCTCAAATGCAAACGGTCCAAATCTAGGTGGTAGCACTGGGAATGCCGTTGGAAACGCTTTTGATGAAGATTTAAATTCAATTTCAAATGGCGTACCTCTCTTTGACACTGGAGGATTCGAATTTGACCTGACTGCTACCTCAGAGTATTTTACATGCTGGGTGGTTTTCGGATCAGAGGAATATGAAGAATACACAGGCTCACTTTTTAATGATTTGTTTGCAGTTTTTGTCAAAGAAAAGGATTCGACTTCAACCTATCAGAATATTTCAAAAATACCCGGTACATCATTTCCAATAAGAATCAACACCATAAATCAAGGTGCACCCGGTATAAGTGGAGACATAGCCAATTTAACCCCCCCTTTGGGATCCACTGCTTATTCCTCATACTATGTTTCAAGCCTTTTAGGTAGTCAGGAAATCGAATATGACGGTTATACAGTTCCACTGCTTCTGCAATACCCAATGGAAATAGGGAAAACTTACCATGTAAAATTTGTAATTGCCGATGCAAGTGATGGTGTTTTTGATAGTGGTTTGCTAATAACCAGTGATTTATATCAGGTAGACGGAATAGCAGCGCCAACACCCAGTTTTAAACAATCTACATGTAACAATATAGTATCGGTTGTAAATGAGTCAAAATATGCTGATACATATATCTGGGATTTTGGTGATGGAACAAAATCTACTCAAAAAGAACCACCACCTCACACGTATAGTGTTCCCGGAAATTATAAGATCACACTTAAAGCTTCTAATGTAAATCAATTGTCTTCACAAAAGCAAAAGTCCTATATACCTAATCCAGTCCTCGAACTTGTTAGCCTTGGAATTGTCCATAAGAAATGCATGAATCCCGGTAAGATTCAAGTTGAAATAAATTCTGAAGAACCAAATATTTCATATAAATGGAGTGATCAAAAGGATATTCAAACCCTAACAACAACCGGGTGTATATCAAAAATAGCACGTACGGATCTCGAGCCCGGCAAATACAGTCTGATGGTTTATGCCGGAAATAAGCAACAAAGTTTCGGACCTTATGAAATCATGCAGTCTGAGGATGAATATGGTCTAAACGCAACCATAAAACCTTCGTGCAGTAACACTCAAACAGGAGAGATTAATATCAGTACCAACGCGAATATTCCAGCCCAAATAATCTGGTCTCACGATCCGGAACTCAAGGAATTGTGGGCCAAAAATCTTGCTCCCGGAGTTTATCAGCTTACCCTTATTGATGAAGT
>JAEUUM010000306.1 GCA_016787375.1 Saprospiraceae bacterium | reverse complement strand
TGAATGCCTGAAAGATTTATTTGTATTCCTTTAGTACTTGGGTGAAATTTTTATTTTTGAAGAATGTATATTTATACTCAATTGCAAATGAAAATACAATATGAATAAGGTAATTGTTGTAACAGGTGGTACTAAAGGAATAGGCAGAGCCATAGCTGAAAAATTTGCTAAAGAAGGTTTTAATATCGGGGTTTGTGCCAGAAATGATAATGACCTGATTTCAATGGAAAAATTTTGGGAGACGAATTTTCCCAATTCCAATTTATTTACATTCAATGCAGATGTAAGCAACAAAAATCAATTACAATCTTTTGTAAATCATTTGGTCTCAAAATATTTGACCATAGATGTTGTGGTTAACAATGCGGGTGTCTATTTTCCAGGAGAAGTGCTAACTGCAGATGATGGTGCACTTGAAAAAATGATTGAAACCAACTTATACAGTTCTTATAATTTCACCAGGGCGCTGATGCCCACATTAATAAAGCAGCCACAAGCACACATTTTTAATATTTGCAGCGTGGCAAGTATTTTAGCTTATCCAAATGGCGGTGCTTATAGCATATCAAAATTCGCAATGCTCGGTTTCTCAAAATGCCTTCGTGAGGAATTAAAGAATTCTGGAATTAAAGTAACCTCTGTTTTACCGGGTGCTACCTGGTCCGATTCGTGGGCTGGAGTTGACCTACCACACGAAAGGTTAATGCAAGCCGAAGATATAGCCGAAATAATTTATGCAACAAGTAATTTATCAAAATCCGCTGTTGTGGAAGAAATAATAATGAGACCGCAGCAGGGTGATTTGTAAAAATTCAAACAAATTATTTAATGAACGAATACCCATTTATCAAATATTCAAAACTTGATTTTTCAGAAGAAGAAAGTTCAAGAAGAGCTATTGAATATTTTGGATTCATGAACAAAAGAAGATCAATTAGACATTTTTCAGAAAGACCTGTACCCAAACAAGTGATAGAGAATTTGATTTTGACAGCTTCAAGCGCGCCCTCAGGTGCGCACAAACAACCGTGGACTTTCTGTGTCATTTCAAACCATGCATTAAAACATCAAATAAGAACGGCCGCCGAAAAAGAGGAAAAGGAAAGTTATAACGGAAGAATGACGGAAGATTGGCTTGCAGACCTTGCTCCTCTTGGAACAGACTGGCAGAAGGAATTTATTGATATTGCTCCATGGATCATCGTCGTATTTAGAAAATCATATGAAATAATAGAAGGTGTACATCACAAAAATTACTACGTACAAGAATCTGTTGGTATTGCATGTGGATTTTTACTGGCTGCGATACACCAAGCAGGATTGGTGTCGCTCACGCACACACCAAGCCCGATGAATTTTCTCCAAAAGATACTAAATAGACCTGATAACGAAAAACCATACTTGCTGATTCCAGTAGGTTATCCGGCTGAAGACGCATTGGTTCCCGATATCAAAAGAAAAGACCTTGAATCTGTTTCAGTCTGGTTTGAGTAATTTAAGTATTTAAGCCACCACAAATGCTGATTACCTGACCAGAAATGTAACTAGACATGTCGGATCCTAAGAATACACACAAATCTGCAACTTCTTCAGATTTACCATAACGTTTCATCGGAATACCTGAAAGGAAAGCCTCTTTGGTTTTTTCATCAAGTTCACCTGTCATTTCGGTATCAATGAATCCTGGGGCAATAACATTGCATCGAATATTACGCGAACCAACTTCTTTGGCTATTGACTTGGAAAATCCGATGATTCCAGCTTTTGATGCGGCATAGTTAGCCTGACCCGCATTTCCAAACACACCAACCACTGAGGACATATTTATAATGGAACCACCCGTTTTTAACATGGAACGCATGCAATGTTTGGTCAAGTTGAATACTGATTTTAGGTTGGTGTGAATTACTTCATCCCACTGGTCTTCGCTCATTCTCAACATCAAGGTATCTCGAGTTATTCCGGCATTATTTATCACAATATTTATAGGTCCGAGGTCGGCTTGAACTGCTGCCACCAGCGATTCTGATTGTTTAAAATCGGCCGCATCACTTTGATAACACTCAGCTTTTACATTCATCGCTCTCAGTTCATCACGCAGCGCTTCAGCTTTGGAAGCAGATGATACATAAGTGAATGCAACATTGGCACCATTCTCTGCATATTTTCTGACAATCGCTGCTCCAATTCCGCGACTTCCTCCAGTTATTAAAGCAGTTTTTCCGGTGAGTAATTTCATTTTGTTTAGGTTTTGTTAAGCGAAAATACAATTTTTCTTTGTTTTAGGGTATATCTGTGAAGAACATAGAGTTCAAAAAAATATTTTTTTAAAAAAATAAACAAAACATTTTGTTTGTAAAAACAATTTGTTTTATATTTGTGGTGTTAAACACATTTATTAAACAAAAAAGCACCTAGCATGAAAAAAGCAAATCTCTTTAAATTGTTTATCGCAATAGCTGTTATTTGGTTGTTCAGTTTACCATTGCCCTCACAAATCCATTTTAGCAAGAGTGAGGACTATGGTTATAAAATAAAACAACTAAGAAAGTCCTATCATTTGAGTATTGATGAACTATCAAAATTTACGGGATTAGACAAAGCTTACCTCGAAGGAATTGAATCCGGTAAATACCCCTTAGGAACAAGTGAATGTAAAAGATTGGATGAATATTTTGGACAGAATTTAACAGCATTGTAATTACTGAATTTCGTTCGAATGAAACTTTTACAAGTTGTTTCTATTCCATATTTCTTGTGGATAACCAAAAAATTTCGAATAGAATAAAAATTTTGTAGGGTATCGTTTCAAGATTTTCAACCCACATTTGTTGTTTAATATTTTAAATAAATGAGTATTTCAAAATTATAATTGGTGATTTGGGTGGGTTTGTTGGTTGATATGTTAATATAGAGCTTTTGTCAAATTTTGATCAAAATCTGGCCTTTTTTAGGACATTTTCTAATGATGTATATTACTCAAAGTTTGGCATTGCATTTGCATGATTGGTAATATGTATTAAATTGAAATTGAGCGATGTGTTAAAATATTCAATTTGACAAACTTCTGAGAAACCACAAAACCATCCCCGAATCAATTATGATTCCGGGGATTTTTTGTTTTGGTACTTTTTTATATTAGAACTGGAACCCAATCATAAATTGTAAAACTATATTTCTGTCAAAATCATCTCTTAAAATGTATTTTCCGCTTTCTAGTTTTTGTAGTGATATGTCATAATTTTTATTGGTGACATCATTCAAGCCATAATAAAGTCTTGCTCCTGCAAATAAAGATCCATTGAAGTAATAAGAGAGACCTGCAAGAATTCCCATATCAAAGTTATTGAAATAATTGTCTGTTTTTGAACTAAAGTCCTGGTAGGCTGTCAAGATGCTCCGAGTGGCTATGGCTTCAGTATTTAGATTAAAAGTTATTGGATCGCCGGATGTTGCACCTATTTTGTCACTTTTAAAGTTAAAATCCAATTCTTGTACCAGGGTTTTATCTTTTAATGTAGTAGTACCACTAAAAACATGCTTCACCTCACCTGTACCCGTTGAAGAAATCAAAACACCTGGACAAATACCTGCAGAAAGCTCAATTTTTTTCCATAATTTACCATAAATACTCAGAGGCAACTCGAGGTAGCTGTTGAATGCATTTAGGTTATATCTTTTATAACCATTTGTCAGTATCGTCTTTGAATCTGTAGTGCTAAACTTTTGGTAGGCATTACTTGATTCAAATAGTCTACGTCCACCATTAATGCTGTAAAGAAATTCTGCTCTAACTCCAAAATAATCATCAAAGGGAATTGCTCCTGAAACACCCACTAAGAAGCCTGTATTATTGGAATATTTCTCAAGTGAGTTTCCAGAATCATCTGTTTCGGATGGCCCGCTCAAATGTGATACGTTCAATCCTGCTCTAAATCCAATTTTTATAAGTGATTGTGCATGAATGGTTAAGGTGAAAAGTAAAAAAGTTAACAGAAAAAATATTTTTGATTTCATTGGTTGTTTATTTTATACCGCAAAGATAACCGCCTATTTGGATAACTAAACATGGCAGTTGATGAATTTGTTTGTAATTTTGCATCATGAAAGACTTAACAGATGTTCGAAAAATTTCGGAGCAGGAATTAAAGAAGTCAATTGCAGAATTAAATGAACCCACTTTCAGGGCAAATCAGATTTTGGAATGGGTTTGGAAAAAATCTGTTAGGTCGTTTGGTGAAATGACAAACCTACCAAAATCATTAATTGAAAAATTAAATAAGCAATTCAAATTTTATCCCATTATTTTAGATAAGGAGCAGTTGAGCAATGATGGTACCATCAAATCCAGATTTAAACTTTATGATGGCCACTTAATTGAAGCTGTATTGATACCAGTCCCAGCTGAAAGTCGATTTACAGTATGTGTTTCTTGTCAGGTCGGTTGTTCTTTGACTTGTTCATTTTGTGCTACTGGTCGAATGGAGAGAATTAGAAATTTAGATCCTGCTGAAATTTATGATCAAGTGGTTATGGTAAATGCTCAATGCATGGCACATTTTGGCAAACCGATAACCAATGTTGTTTATATGGGAATGGGCGAACCGCTGCTGGCTTATCAGAACGTCCTTGACAGTATAAAGCTACTAACTTCAGAGCAAGGCTTGCACATGTCTGCCAAGCGTATTACAGTTAGCACTGCCGGCATAGCAAAAATGATCAAAAAACTTGCTGATGATGACGTTAAGTTTAATCTTGCATTGTCACTCCATGCTGCAGATGACAAAAAGCGGAATGAGATCATGCCAATTAATGAGTCAAACAATCTTAAAACATTAACTGAAGCTCTGCAATATTTTCAGATAAAATCGGGTAACCGCATCACATTTGAATACATTGCCTTTCAGAACTTTAACCTTGGCGAAGAAGATGCAAAGAATTTAATTAAAATATACAAAAAAGTTCCTGCAAGGATAAACATTATTGAGTACAATCCAATTGATAACGCACCTTTTACAAATGCTGATTTTGACCAGGTAGACCATTTTGCCAAAATACTCCGTGAAGCTGGCGTTATGGTAACTGTTCGGAAGTCTAGAGGAAAAGATATCGATGCTGCGTGTGGGCAATTAGCCAACAAAGCCTAAGATTTGGGGCAACCTGAACTTTCCTTAATTTAGATTCGGCTATTAGCAGTTGGTTATTATGTTAAGCTTTAATACTAAATTTTGTCAACTTTACAAATTCTTCAAGTCTCTCAATTATTTCTGCATCTGTAAGTGTTTGAAGTTTACTCAAACTGAAGTCCTCCACACAAAAAGAGGCCATTGCAGAACCATATATCATTGCCCGCTTCATATTGTTATACTGAATATTGCCAGATTGAGCAAGGTATCCGATAAAGCCGCCTGCAAATGTATCACCGGCACCAGTTGGATCAACCACATCCTGTAAAGGAAGAGCTGGAGCAAAAAAGATTGAGTTTTTATAAAAGAGTAGGGCGCCGTGTTCGCCTTTTTTTATTACAATATATTTTGGTCCCATCTTTTTGATGGCAATTGCTGCTTTAACCAGTGAATGTTCACCTGATAACTGACGAGCCTCTTCATCATTGATTGTTAAAACATCAACTCTTTTAAGAACTTCTTTAAGTGAAGGTAGAGCAACTTCCATCCAAAAATTCATGGTATCCAATACAATAAGTTTCGGTTTTGATTCTAACTGATCAAGGACTCGCATTTGTACATCAGGTGTCAAATTACCAAGCATGACAAATTGTGGTTGTTTGTAAGAGTCAGGTAAAATTGGATCAAAATTAGCTAGTACATTTAAATCAGTAACCAAGGTATCACGGGAATTCATATCATTGTGGTATTTGCCCTCCCAAAAAAATGATTTTTCTCCTTTTTTAATTTGCAAACCCTCTGTATCAACACCTCTTGATCTAAGCAGGTGTAATTCAGAATTAGGCCAGTCCTCACCGATTACTGATACTAATTTTATATTTCTGTAATAAAATGACGCTGCCCAGCTAATATATGTAGCTGCACCACCTATTACTTTTTCAGCTTTTCCAAAAGGCGTTATAATAGAATCAAATGCCACAGTACCAACAACCAAAAGACTCATAAAAAAATTTTTTTAAAATTGAGACCACAAATATTGCACATTATTTTTAATTGTCCTACATTTGCATCGCTTTTGAAGCAATTGCATCTTTAGCTCAGTCGGTTAGAGCGGCGGACTGTTAATCCGTAGGTCCTAGGTTCAAGTCCTAGAAGATGCGCAGAGCTCTCCACATAGTGGGGAGCTTTTTTATTTTATCTAAGCATTAAGCTTACTTTCTGCATTCGTGCAGATTAACTTTTCCTTTTATAAGTAATTAGATATTGTTTTATTCCAGCAGTCACCTCGCTGATGGTTAGGTAACTTTTTTGGCCTGGAGACCAACATATTGCTTCACCTTGGGGCTCAATGGTATACTTGCACTCTACAGGAACACCAGTAATTAAGCTGTCTACGGAGGTTGAATCTGTGTTGCTCCAAAGGTAAACCCTGGTATAATCTTTTAACAGAATGCTACCTGTATCAGATATATCACCTCCTGTGACTTCAGTTATTGGTAAGGTAACAATAAGTTTTGCAGTAACTACATTTGTTGTATTTTCAGTAAGCGAGATTGAATAAACACTGCTGTATTTAGATTTGGTGACCACATAGCATTTTTGAGTTTTAGGATCAATCATTAAGGCTTCTGCATTGTAACTTTTATTGTCAGGATAATTAAATTTAAATTGGCTAATTTTATCAATATCAACATTGGCCGGTGAGGATTGATTTAATTTTAAATCAGGCTCTTCAAATCTGTAAATAGAATAATCGCTGTGAATTGCCTGATTATCTCCAATATCTGCAAGATAGACATACGTTTTACCGGCAATTGGCCCGGGTCCGGTGCAAATATCCTCCCAATCACGGTTGTTAATGCCTTTTAGATCAATAATCGCTTTTAATAATCCTGAACTATCAACCAGGTAAATTTCTGTTGGGTTACTTCCGTCATTGTGTATGTAGTAATGTCCGGGGTATTTGGTGCTTGAAGCAATTCCGGAAGCCTCAACAAACAGGTCTGAGTTTATTTGCGACAACTCACCAGTTAGGTAGCTTGTATCTTTAGTTAAATTGATTGGGTCAAATCCAAAATCGGTAATTTTCTTATTGTCTTTGGCACAAAATGAAAATAGAATACAAGAAAGGCAAGTAATGCCCCAATTCAGAGGTACTTTTTTTAAAATTATACCAATAGCCATTTGCTTTACTTATTGATTGTTAAGGATTTTATTTTATCAAAAATTGCAGTGTTTTCATAGATTCCTCTGAAATTCTCTGCACCTGGCCCATATGCGAATACTGGAATTAATGAACCTGTATGATTAAGTGATTTTGAATTTGGTTTTCCTTTGTCCGCAAATCCACCAATAATGCTTCCAGTTTTTGATCCTTCCAAAATGGCATAACCACCGGTTTCGTGGTCGGCAGTTACAATCACCAAGGTGTTTCCATCTTTTTTAGCAAAATCGAGAACCTTTCCAATGGTAGCATCAAAATTTTTAACTTCTGATATGATCCAATCAGAGTTTGCCGCATGTCCACCCCAATCTATTTGCGATCCTTCGATCATATAGAAAAAGCCATTTTTATTTCCACGGGTATTCAGGTAATTCAATGATTTGTCAACTACATTGATTTCATAATCGCGCCCCTGAGTGGAAGGAAGAGGAGAATCATCTGCTGTAAAAAAACCATATTTTTTAGTGGCATCAAAATTTTCTTTTGTTAAATCATCCTGAAAATAATCCTGTATTATGTAGGCTTTATTTTTTAATTCCTGGACCAAGTTTCGATCATCAGTCGATCTTCTGTCGAAGAACTTTTTTCCGCCTCCAATAAAAAAGTCAACATCTGATTTTACAAGATCGCTGGCGATATTTTCGTCAAGGGCCCTGCTTGGTTGATGGGCATAAAAACAAGCAGGTGTGGCGTGCGTTATACTGCAAGTAACCAATAAACCTGTTGTTAGTCCTTTTTCTTTCAATGACTCCATAATCGTTTTACAAGTTGTTGAATCCAACTTAACACCAATTGCTCCATTGTAGGATTTACACCCACATGAGAATGCAGTTGCACCGGCAGCGGAATCAGTAATTAAGTTGTTTCCGGAATAAGATTTATGCAAACCAATTTCGGTAAATCGTTCAAAATTCAGATGATTACCATTTGAATAAAGACCTGCACTAATTTGTGCAAGACCCATTCCGTCTCCAATCATCAATATTATATTTTTTGGATATTTTTGATTTTTTGTCACCGGCTCTGTTTGTACCACTCTTTTTGAACATGAAAAGAGTAAAAGCGACAAGCAAAAATAGAGTACAGTATTTTTCATTATGCAGTATTTTTCACAAAGTAAAGTTAAGTGAATGGCATAAATGTTATTTTTGATGTTAAAATAAAAATAAATTATGAGAGGGTTCATCTTAAGTCTCAATATTCTCTTCTCAATTTTAAGCTATGCTCAACTCAATCAGAAATTAAAAATATTTGAGCCGGAGTTGCAAAGATTTAAGATGATGATGGATGCAGACACTTCAAATTTAAGCAGAGTACTCTCTGATGACTTGATTTATATCCATTCAAATGCCTTGGAAGAAAACAAGCCTAATCATATAGACAACATTGGCAGTAAAAAACTTCAATACCAAATGATGGATATTGAGGAATCAAATTTTAAGACTATTGGCAAAATTACTTTAACAAACGGGGTTGTTCATGTCAAAGGTATACTGAATGGCAATGCTTTCGAAGTCAGATTGCGTTATACAGCTGTTTATATGAAGCAAAAGAAAGAATGGAAACTGCTCAGGTGGCAAAGTACCAAAATCACTTAAAGTGTGACACAATTTGACATTACTTTCCAAGTTTAGCCATCATTTGCTCAAACTCAGCAATGGTCATTTCCTGATAGCCGGTAGGTTGTATAAATAACTTCTTGTCGACTTTGGTTTTGACTTCAGTTGCTTCAAGTTTTAAATTCATGCCTTGCAAAGACAAATTGAATTCAAGTGGTAACCCTTTTAAGGTGGTTCCTTGAATTAAGCTTAAGTATGCAGATGGTTTAATTAAGTCAGTAATATAAGCTGTCAACTCTACATTATTGGTTTCCCTATTCTCTTTTTCGGAATGTTCTGGTATGCTCCTTGAAAAATCAGGTGCAACTGATGAATACACGACCTTATAGCATTTGTATCCGGCAATTATTTTAGAATCAGAAATAAATTCTTTTGTGCTTAAAGCAGCAGAATTCATAGGAGGAATATCAGATACAATTTTGTATTTTTGACCCATCAGATCCATGTAGGTAATATTCTGATGCTTTTTTAAGTCGGTGAATATTTTATTTGTTAAAATACCTGCCAAATTTATTTCGATGTATTGACTGTCTTCATCCCAAGCTATTGTTTGCTTAAGTTCTGCAATCATGGGGGCCATAAACCCTTTCAGCTCTTTGGCATCGTCAGGACTCATTTCTCCTGATAATTTACCTTCAATTTCAAAATCCGTGACTTTATAGGTAACAACCCCTTGTTTAATTTCTTGGCTTAATATCTGCCCAATCTGGAATACAAATATGAAAAATATAGAAATTACTGTTTTCATTAATTTAATGATTTTTCTTTAGCGCATAATTGTTATGTCACCTCTGTAAAGTAATGTCACGTTGTCAAGAAACTTAACCTCAACCATGTATACCACAACACTTGGATTCAAACGTTGCCCCTTAAATCTGCCGTCCCAACCTGTAGAATACTCACCGGCAGGTATATCCTTTGTTTCGTAAAGAAGTTCACCCCAACGATCAAATATTTTGATGTAATTTATCTTTACTACACCAATACCTGTTCCAACCCTGAATATGTCATTTATACCATCTCCATCAGGTGAAAATGCATTTGGTATATACACATTCCTATTGTTATCAACATCAATGAATAAAACATCAGATCCTGTACATCCTTTAGAGTCAGTTATGGTTAATTTGACTTCAACCGGTTCAAAAGGCTTTATAAATGGATTAATTGTGTTTGGATTCAAAAATGATTCAAGCGGGGTCCATGAAATAATGGATATATCCGATGGTAAGCCCTGAGGATTCAATTGTACACTGTCACCCAATTCCACCTCTATATCAGGCCCCAAATATACATTTACCGGAGCAGGCTCGTTAATGTCAACATTTTGCTCAATAAAACATCCATTTTTGTCGAAAATGGTAATTAAATGGTCGCCTGCAAAAACAGATAATTGCTGCCCTATTGCAACAGCCGGGCCATTGTCAACTGAAAACGTATAGTCAGGTCCACTGCCTCCACTAGCAGAACTTACCGTAACAAAGGTTTGAAAACCGTTACATTCAGGTTCAAGAATAGGAGGAATTACTGCTGTTATTGCCGGTGGACTGAAAATATTGTAAGAAAGAGAGTCGGTACACCCTTTGCTGTCTGTGACGGTCACATAATAAATTCCTGGAGCCAAGTTACTTGCCGTTTCTGTTGTAGAAACAGACGGACTCCAAGTATAAGTTCCTGCGCCAGGGTTTCCTCCTGTAAAAAATACTTGTATTGAACCATCTGTATCACCTGCACATGTGACTCCGGAAGTTCCATTAGGATCAATTTGTGCAACCAAAGCAGGTGGTTCATTGATGGTAAATGGTACGGATGAACCAGTGCATCCATTACTGTCTGTCACTGTAACCAAATAATTTCCTGGTGCCAAATTATTGAGTGTGTTGGTTGCAGAAGTACCTGTTGACCACTCATAAGTATATCCCGGAAGACCTCCGGTTACATCTACGATAATTGAGCCATCTGCCAATCCATTACATGTAGTATTGTTAACTTCTACAGAAGTAATGCTTATCTCTTGAGCTGTTGGGATGAATACAGAGTCGATTATCCCACAGTTAGCATCAGTAACTGTGATAGATTGCCACCCTGAACAAAGTTGTGTGGCGATACTTGCGTTTACATTATTAAACAATTCACCTGATTCCCATTTGAATTTGAATGATCCGACATTCCCGTCGCTGTATATTGCATCAGCAAAGGCAGAACCATCGCAATTGCCTGTAAAGCAACCTGGTGCTTTAATATTGGTAAATTGTAAAGTAATTTTTGGAGGATCAACTAAATCTATTTGTTCTATAAATGGTCCACAATTATTAGCGTCCGTCACAGATACAGTGTATGTACCTGCTCCAAGTCCGGTAATAACTGCCAAACTGGAAGGTACACCCGGATTGACGCTCCATGTATAAATATATGGAGGAGTTCCACCTGTCATTTGAACACCTACTGATCCGTTTTTATCTCCGGGGCAGGTTGGTTTTACAATTAATTTGCCTGTTGATGAAATTGGTAAAGGCGCCCACAATGTGGCTGAGTCTATAGCTGCGCATCCATTATTATCAGTAACAGTTACGTAATATTTTCCTGGTTTTAAGCTTGAAATTGTCATTGTATTTGTGGTAACAGAGGGACCACTCCATGTATATAAGGCCACACTGACTCCTGGAGGTATATTCAATAGAACAGTAAGTTGACCATTAGAATCTTCTCCACATTTCACACTAACAGAATCAAATCCTGTTATTGCAATTCCAGAAACTAAAATAATTGAACTACTCAAAGTAGTACTGCAGCCTTCTGCATCTGAGATTGTAACGCTGTAATTTCCAACACCGAGACCGGTAGCTGTTGAATCAGTCAACGTTATGTCACTCCATACGTAATCATAAGGTAAGGCACCACCTGTTACACCAAGGGTTATTGACCCGGTAGATCCACCACCACATCCAATGTCCTGTTTTTGAATAACGGTGGCAACTACCGGAGTCTTGTTTAAAACCTTAATAAACTCCGCAGTACAAAGATTGGCGTCAGTGACAGTCACTATATATGTCCCATTAGCCAAATTAGATAAAGACGTCTCGGTGGGTCCTTTTAACCCGGTATTCCATTCGTAAGAGTATGGTCCGGTGCCACCGTTGGTCAGTGTGATGTCAATAAATCCATCTTTTGAATCATGGCAAGTTGGTAATTGGGTATTGAATTGCAAATCCAATTGACCCGGTTCCTGCACTTGTATGGTAATAGTTTGAGTTTCAATTGGGTTGCTGCTGTCTGTGATTGTAATGGTGTATATTCCCACACCAAGCCCGGAAATGGTCCCAGTTCCTCCTAAATTAGGTATGCTCCCATTGCCGTTAATTGCAGGAGTACCTACTTTTACCCAATTATAGTTGTAAGGTGCTTTACCTCCCAGGCCTATAATTTGAATACTTCCATCTTTAAGTCCATGACAAGTTGGTTGAACCACGGAAGTAGAAACTTGCAAACCGGCATTTGGGGGCAAAATACAAATTTGACCATCAAAGAAATTTAGTTGAGCATCAGAGTAGTTAAAATTGCCATCCGTCACTGAGGTGTTCGGTACCTCCAATGCATTAAGCGTGTCAATATGCAAATCGCTGCAATCAAAAGGCTGGCCGGTAAGTTTAAAGCAGAGTTCAAATAGTTTTGATCCGTCTGCAATTGTCGAACCATCATCGGTATTGCTTGAAACAAAAAGATTAATCAAAATACCAGGTGTGCTAACGTTGAAAAATATTGTTGAATTATTAAAATTACTTATAAATTTTCCACTCACAAATTGTAAAACTGAAGGATCATAAAATGTATAGAGAGTATGACCTACAACTTTTTCCCAATTGTCAACTGTTACATCAACACATACAGTATCACCTTGATAACCGATATTTTGTCCAATGCTGTAGCTTATGGCTGGAAATATAACCTGAAAGGTATATTCGCAGGTTTTACCGTCCGAAATGGTAATATTATATGTACCATCTTGTGGTACGGTATAAGCTACCGTCGAACCATGTTTTGCAGGACCTGAAGTGACCGTACCTTTGATGGCAGGGTTGCTAGCCAAAGCCACACTAACTGTATAGTTTTGAGCACCGGCAAATTCCGGCCAACCTCCACCTACAACAAAAGTACCTGAGGATGTGGTGCCTCCAGCTGGTTGTGTTCCAACATTGGTGGCATAAATTTTATTAAGATATACTACAGGAAAAGCATTGGTGATATTTACATTAACACACGGACCAGCGGGTGTGCCCTCAAATTTTTTGTTGGCCCAATCATCAAGTGTTATTGGCGCAAACCAAATCTGAACCGGTTTTCCGGCATTAAAAAGCAATTGCAGACTCCCATTGTTATTAAAATACATGTCACCTGACGGATTATTGCCTGTTGCTACCCAAAGTCCACCGGGTGCAGGAGGAATATTCAATACTGATGGATCAGCTAAAACTGAACTTAGGGTCTGACCATCGACTGTTGGTGTATTTTTGTAAAAGGCATAACCAATACCCGGTGTTGTACCTGGAATTGGATCACCGGACAGATTTTGATCACCTTGATGATCAATTAAAATTGAATCGCCATAACAAAGATAAATCGGATCGTTGGTTTGAACGCCTGCCCCAAGAGAAATCTTTACTGATCCGGCATTATTGCAAACAAATTCTTTACTTGATTTTGGCATTAGTTTGCCATCAAAAATAATGGACTGAGGAACTTGTGCAAATATATTGAATCCGAAAAAAAGTAAAACGGATATTGGGATTAATCTTTTTGTCATTTTAATTTTCATTTTGACCTTAGTTAGTTAGGTCTATTGCTTTATAATATGAAATGGGTTAACGTCTATTTGAAATATTTATTTTTAGTCAAAATCGATTCTTCAATCCTAATTTGCAAAAAATTATTTTTATTGTATATTTCCTTTCAAGATGACTTTGTCTATCAATTCGCTGCCAAAAGAATAAGGTAAGTAGGCCAGTGATGGAATATTTTTGGTTATGATAACATTTCCTGCCATACCTTTTGCTATCATACCATGGCTTCTTTCTAGTTCCATTGCATATGCACCATTGATGGTGGCTGCGTTTATAGCTTCTTCGGGCAACATTTTCATATAAATACAAGATAATGAAATAACGAAACTCATCTTTCCAGAAGGACTTGATCCCGGATTGTAATCTGTAGCTATCGCAACAGGTAAACCAGCATCAATCATTTTACGTGCCGGAGCATATTCGAGTTTCAGAAAAAATGCAGTTGTTGGTAAAAGTGTTGGCATGGTATTGCTGTGGAGTAACGCTTTTATTTCAGGATCATCAACGCATTCAAGATGATCAACAGATACGGCATTATGTTTTACACCTGTTTGAACGCCACCAGAAAAGTCAAGTTCATTAGCATGGATCTTGGGTTTTAGTCCGTATTTCCAACCAGCCTCTAATAATTTATCGGTGTCTGCCGGAGTAAAAAAGCCTCGATCACAAAATACATCCATATAGTCGGCTAATCCCTCATCTGCTACCTCCGGAAGCATATCATTGATTATATGGTCAACATAGGCTTCCCGGTTATTTTTAAATTCGGGTGGAACGGAGTGGGCGGCCAAGAAACTTGATTTTATGAGACAGTCGGTACTTTCCTTGAGTCTTTTAATTACTCTGAGCATTTTAAGCTCACTTTCTTTCGTAAGACCATATCCGCTTTTTATTTCAAGTGCACCGGTGCCATATCCGATAACCTCATGGAGACGTTCAATTGCTTGATTATATAACTCATCTTCGGAACTAAGTCGCAATTTAGCAGCCGAATTTAGAATTCCGCCACCACGTTTAGCGATTTCTTCATAAGATAGTCCGTGAATTTTGTCTACGAACTCATTTTCACGACTTCCGGCGTAAACAATATGAGAATGTGAATCACACCATGCAGGTAAAACTGATTTTCCTTGACAATCAATTGTATTTACGGAGATTTGTGGGCTTTCAGACATTGGACCAAATTCAGAAATGATACCCTCTTTAATCCATAAATAAGCTTTTTCGATTGAAGGTAGTTGGGAAAGTTCTTTTCCTCTAATCGGTCCTGAGATTCCTGATCTAGTTTGGTATAGTGTGTGTATATTTGTCAACAAGACGGTATTGGATGCCATGGGTATTTAAATTCTCTGCAAATCTAAGCTTTCTTGGCCTTTTATCCAATCTTTAAAGTGAAGAAAGGTCTTTTACAAACCCATCAATTTCAATATTTTTTAATTCAGATTTAATTTTTGTGGCTGTTTCTTTATTGACATAAGCACCAATTACCAGGCGAAATTGAGTTGCATTGCTGTTTGTTCTGTTTAAAATTAATATGTCACGACCTGGAACAAGTTTTTGAATTCTTGATATTTCAACCAATGCAAGATCAATATTTGAAAACACTCCAATTTGAACCCCGAAAACATTTTCGAATGACTCTGATTTTTTGGATGTTGCTGCCGTTGTAATTGCAGAATTATTTTGAAGAGTAGTGTTGGGTCTTTTTTCGGCAGATTTTGCAGTGACCTCTGGTTGAAGTTTAGGTTCTAAATCCGAAACATAAGATTTTATTGTCTCTTTACTTTTTTTCTTGGCCTCTATCGAATTGCCAATGTTGGATGAAATAAATTTTTGAAAATCAACTGCAGACATCATCTCCTTTTTTCTTGCAATTTCATTTCCAAATTCATCTAATACCAACACAGTTGGCAGATCTCTTACCTTGAAACGAGACAATAATTTAAAGCCCTCTTTCGTGTCAATATCAATAAAAGAGTTTATGGTATTTTCGTTCAGGAAATTTACCAATGAAAGATCATTAAGTGTGTTTTCCTTCATTTGAATGCAGGGACTGCACCAATTTGCTGAAAAAATTATCACCTGTGATTTGGAAAATTGTTTAGATTTTGCGGAAGCAATGCTAAAATCTTGTTCAAGTTGCAAAGTTTCATTTACCGGTCCTGCAGCCAATGACACCGTTGCCATATAAAGACAAACCGTTAAAGCAATTATCCCTTTCATTTTTATTTATTTGTTTAAAATATATTCTTTAAAACCTTAAATACAATAACTTAAACATATAAATAAATGTTACATGTATGATTGTTATTTTTTTTATTTTTCTCCTTATTTAAATAAGGTCATTATTTATTAAGAAGTCTTATCTTCGATATTCAAAGTATATTTTTGAAGATTCAATTTCTCGGCTATCTATGGTTCAAGTAAATAAAATTAAGGCTGCTGTTACCGGAATTCAAGGATATGTACCTGATACGGTGCTTTCAAATCTTGA
>JAEUUM010000278.1 GCA_016787375.1 Saprospiraceae bacterium | reverse complement strand
ATTATTGGACTAAGTTGGGAGTAAACCAGGATTTCCACCATAGAAAGTAAACTTATCCAATGGACTTACAAAAGGATTTAAATCCTGAAAATATGGCCGGTCAATGCGTCTGCCAAAGGAGAATGAGAAGATGTTAAAACCATTGCCATCTGCTTTCCAAGAAGCGAAAAAAGTTGGAAATAAATTTATGTATGCTCTGTTGAAAAGGGTGTCAGGTTTTAGAATATTGCCAAGTTGATTGCCTTCGAGTACGGTTCTTTCTGCTCTTAGTCCGGCTTGAACGTCAAAATTGCCAAAACTCTTTGTCAAAGAGAAATACGCGGCATGTATCCATTCCTTATAAGTAAAAGCATTGCTCAAATCATAATTTGGTTGGGTAACACCATCAATTGTGGTAGAGTAAATGGCTTGATTATCAGTGTTCGAGTAAGCAGTTTTTAAACCTGCTTCAAGTTTTGTTGATTGATTTAACATTTTTGTAAAATCACCCTTCATGGCGAAAATCTTTATGTCAGAAGGTAGTTTCCCATTTACCTGATCTTGATAAGTTTGAAGTCCTGATGAGTCGGATACAAAATTTTTAAACTTTTGATCTCCGTTTGTGCGATAGGTGACATAATCAGCATCGAAAATCAGATTGCTTCCCAATGAATCGAGCTGTCGTCTGTAATATGCGTTGTAGGCAAGATTGTCGAAAGAAGACCTGGTATTATTATCCGCTTTCACCCTACTCGACTCAATGCCATTGGCACCTCTGATAATTGCTACATTATCAGTTTGATTTCCACCCGGAGAGCTCAAACCTTTAATTGAGGCACCAATCGTTGTTGATTCATTTAAGTAATAATCTGCCCCGATCTTTGCATTTGCAGACTTCCCATCCTGAACAATATAAGAGTTTTGAGAGAAGGAAGAAGTTCGAATTTCGTCTGCATTTTTATAATATCTGTTAATATTCAAATCCTGAAAACTATTTCTGAATCCGCCGCTCAAATTAGCGTATAAGCTGAACTTTTTAGTATTGGAGTTAATATTTAAGCTATTGTTACTTCTTGAATATTGACCTTGCTGAAAACTCAGGACAGCATTTCCGTTAACACCCAGCCCTTTATTTCTTTTTGTAATGATGTTTATAACCCCAGAATTTCCGGCAGCTTCATACTTTGCAGGCGGGTTTGTCATAATCTCAATTCTTTTGATGTTGTCGGTGGAAAGGGATTTTAAGTATGATTCCATTTCAGACCCGGACAAATAACTAGGTTTGTCATCAATAAATACTGAAACTCCTCCTCTGCCTTTCAATTTAATGCCCCCATTTTGGTCCACCGAGACACCGGGTGCGCGTTCAAGAGCATCAAGTACGTTGCTTCCGGCATTTGAAATTAATGCATCCACATTTATGATGGTACGATCGAGTTTTCTTTCTACGAACGGTACTTTACTTGTGATCGTAACTTCCTTCAATAATTTTGCATTTTGAACAAGATTGATGTTGGTTACTTCGATTACAGGATTACCTCCTTCCAGTGAAAGTTCCTGCTGGTATGGTTCAAACCCAAGATTTCTTAGCATCAATGTATATTTTCCTGCTTTTAAGGGGCCAATTTCAAAACTCCCATCCACATCAGTGTATTTTGTTTGAGCAGATTCAGGTTCAAGATTATTAACCATTGTCACAGAAACAAGGTCAAGTGGTACATTATTTTCGTTTAATACCTTGCCTTTTATGGTGTATCCGGTTTGTGCAAATCCAGAAAAAGCCATGAAAACTATAATGAACAAGCCAGTCATCTTCTTAAGCATAATCACAATTTTGTTATTGAATCAAAAAATCAATCATTTCACTATCGTTCATAAATTAACTATAAATGAAGCTCAGACTTGGCATTTATTGGATGAAGATTCTATAAAACTCTACCAAATATGGTTTAAACTCAATTTAAGCCATTGTTGGGAGGTATTTGAAAACTTTATAAGCCACACAGTATTTGGTATTTTTGTTGATGTTTGTGGGATATTGATTTTGTGGAAATGGAGTATATAAGGTGCACCCTGAATCATCCAAAGGGTGGGGAAGGGTGAGGTGAATTGTTTGAGAATCAACTTTATGAAGTGATATTTTTTATGCTTTTGCATTGTACTAAAAATGGGGCGCCTACACCGGCTATGCGGCACTGGAAGGTGGTATCATTACCGCCGTCAGCCAACAGCCGTGCAAAGCGATGAATAACCATCCGCACGGACATGCACTGCAGGACTTACTGCAAGCCCTCGCAGCGCATCTAAAGATCAATGCCATGGCCTTTGGATCTTTACTCGGCCTGATCATCAACATCGACCTGGACAGACTGGTCAATACGGCCATATTTGCAGCCGTAGGAGCCACTACCAGTTACCTGGCAGCACAATTGATCAGCAGCCTGGTACGCCAGAGGAAGAAAAACAAATAGGTGTAAATGATAGCAGCGCCCACAGTGATGTGGGCGCTGTTTTTTTAATGCTTTTTGATTGGGTTGTTTCTACTTTGTTTGGATGGTTTGATTTGGACTTTTATTTTAACATGCTATCATTTTTATAATAATTTATTTGAAATAAAGTCGGGGATCATGTGGAGAAATTTTGATTTGGATGAGCAGGTATTATTGGATATATTTGTGATAATATACGAATTTGTTCGTATATTTTAGTAGTTATAAGCAACCCTAAAAGACGACAGTGCAACCATAAACAGACGACTAAAAATTAAACGAATTAACAAAGACAATCCATTTTGACAGGTGACCAACATACAGACCATATTTCAAACGGACAGCGATTAAGCCGACACTCATTGCTGACCCTTCTGTATTTTTTATTTTCCCCACCGCACATTTTTTTTATTTCAATTTTAGCCAGCCGCACATTGGCACATTTGCAAGCCGCACAAGCCGACACACAAACCCAAGCTTGCAAAAGAGCCAATTTTGCCAATGCACCAATGACAACTAAACAAGAGAAAAACGTATTTTAGAAACCTAAAATTTGACACAAATAGACAAATGCTG
>JAEUUM010000263.1 GCA_016787375.1 Saprospiraceae bacterium | reverse complement strand
GTGAATTATTAATGGGACATCTGAGGTATGGTACACACGGCAATAACAGCATTGAAAACTGTCACCCTTTTTTAAGACAAAACAATTGGATTTCCAGGAATCTTGTTCTCGCAGGTAATTTTAATATGACCAATGTTCAAGAACTATTTGAAGAATTGGTAGAACTGGGTCAGTATCCAAAAGAAAAGACAGATACGGTTACAGTAATGGAGAAAATAGGTCATTTTCTGGATGATGAAGTGCAACGAGTTTTTGATTGGTTTAAAACTGACGGTCATTCAAATATCAAAATAAATGAATTAATTGTTCAACATATAGATATTCAAAGAATATTGACCCGTGCCTCTAAAAAATTTGATGGCGGCTATGTAATTGGCGGTATGATTGGGCATGGCGATGGCTTCGTAATGCGCGATCCTAATGGAATCAGGCCAGGATTTTACTATCAAGATGACGAAGTAGTGGTGGCGGCTTCTGAAAGACCTGCTATTCAAACAGTATTTAATGTACCTTTTTCAAGCATTAAAGAAATAAAGCCTGGTCATGCTCTCATCATTAGAAGCAATGGTCGTGTTGATGAATTGCCTTTTGCTCCTCCGGCTCCTAATACTGCATGTTCTTTCGAGAGAATTTACTTCTCAAGAGGTTCAGACAGAGATATTTATACGGAAAGAAAAAAATTAGGGGAGCTATTGGCTAAACCGGTTTTGGAAGTTCTCAATCATGATTTTGAACACACTGTTTATTCGTTTATTCCAAATACTGCAGAAGTAGCATTTTATGGTTTAATAGAAGGTCTCGAAAAAGAGCTCAACAAAATCAAACTTCAGAAGATTTCCGAACTTGGTACAGACCCTGATCCTGAGAAAATTAAACAGATTCTCAACATGACTGTCAGGGCTGAAAAACTCATCGTCAAAGACGATAAGTCCAGAACTTTTATCGCTGATGAAAGTACCAGAGGCACCATGGTAAGCCATGTCTATGACGTTACTTACGGAATTGTAGAAAATGAAGTGGACACCTTGGTGTTGATTGATGATTCCATTGTACGTGGTACAACCCTTCGCGACTCTCTTATTAGTATTGCAGCTAGGTTAAGACCTAAAAAAATCGTTGTACTCTCCTCAGCCCCTCAAATCAGGTTCCCGGATTGTTACGGAATTGATATGTCGGTTATGGGTAAATTTGTGGCATTTCAGGCAATCGTCGAATTACTCAAAGAGAATGGTAAAGAACATTTGCTTGATGAGGTTTATGAAAAATGTAAAGCTCAGCAAAACTTGCCAAAAGAACAGGTAACCAATGAAGTTATAAGTCTTTACAGTCATTTTACTTATAACCAGGTATCAAAAAAAATCACTGAAATTGTCACTCCGAAAGGCATCAAACCAGAAATTGAAGTAATTTTCCAAACATTAGACTCATTGCATACTGCTTGTCCAAATCATACGGGTGATTGGTATTTTTCAGGTAATTATCCAACACCTGGCGGTAACAAAGTCGTCAACAATGCTTTTATTAATTACATGGAGAAATCAAATGTCAGGGCTTATTTTTAGTCTATAAATTCGATTTAATTCCATCATTCTTTAATTTGAACCTTCAAACTTAGTTCCTCTAACTGATCAAGGTCTATTACAGAAGGGGCATCTATCATCATGTCTTTACCTTGATTGTTTTTTGGAAAGGCTATAAAATCTCTGATGTTGTTTACACCATTCATGACAGCACAGAGTCTGTCAAATCCGAAAGCAATACCTCCATGAGGTGGAGCTCCATATTCAAAAGCACCCATCAGAAAGCCAAATTGTTCTTCAGCTTTTTCAGGAGTAAAGCCAAGTAACTTAAAGTTGAGTGCCTGCAAATCTCGGTCATGGATTCTAATTGAACCGCCGCCTATTTCAACTCCATTGATTACAAGGTCGTACGCATCGGCTCTGAGGTCTTTTAGTGCTTGATGATCACCATTCATCATATTTGGAATATCTTCCTTTTTGGGTGAAGTGAAGGGATGATGCATAGCATAAAACCTTTCTGTAGTTTCGTCCCACTCAAGTAATGGAAAATCGACAACCCAAAGTGGTTTGAATACTTTTGGATCCCTCAACCCAAGCCTTGAACCCATCTCAAGGCGAAGCTCACTCATTTGTTTTCTGACTTTATCGGTTTCACCTGAAAGGATAAATATCATATCGCCTTTGTTGGCAGAAAAACTCTTGGCAATAGTTTCAAGATCAGATTGATCATAAAATTTATCAACCGATGACTTAAATGAACCATCTTCCTCACAACGTATATAAACAAGACCTTTTGCGCCAATTTGAGGCCGTTTAACCCACTCGGTGAGTTCGTCAATCTGTTTGCGACTATAACCTGATGCACCCGGTGCGCATATACCTAATACCAATTCTGCTGCATCGAAAATGGCGAAATTTTTGCCTTTTGTCAGTTCGTTCAATTCAACGAACTGCATCCCAAACCTAAGGTCAGGTTTGTCATTCCCATACAATCTCATGGCATCGTCGTACCTCATTCTCTCAAAATCACCTAATTCGATATTCAGCGTAGATTTAAAGATGTGTTTGGTCAACCCTTCGAAAGTGTTAAGTATGTCCTCTTGTGTAATGAAAGACATTTCACAGTCAATTTGAGTAAACTCAGGTTGTCTGTCTGCTCTTAAGTCCTCATCTCTAAAACATTTTACAATCTGAAAATATTTATCAAACCCAGAAACCATTAGTAATTGCTTGAAAGTTTGAGGTGATTGAGGCAAGGCATAAAACTGCCCTTTATTCATTCTACTTGGTACAACAAAATCTCTGGCTCCCTCAGGGGTACTTTTGATGAGTACCGGTGTTTCAACTTCAATAAATGATTGTTCGGCAA
>JAEUUM010000548.1 GCA_016787375.1 Saprospiraceae bacterium | reverse complement strand
TATCAAACTTTTCAGCAATTCAAATTTTAGCGTCAACATTACAATGCTTAAGTCATTTTGTAGGATTTCTTCTTTTGATTTTAGTTCAGTCAATTGTTTTTCGATGTCTGGTTATTGGGTATTGATGGCCTAACGGTCTTTTGATTTTTCATATCATTAGGAATGATCTATTTGAGAGGACGCTAACTAACTGGTTGTGCTATCAATTACTGAATCATATTTCCCGTAACTGTATTTTCTTTCCAAACAATTATCAAGACTTGTACAGGCTTCTCAACCCTTGTTAATTCAGGAAATATCTTTTTAATGACTCTTTTCTCTTCATTTCATTGAAAAGTAGATGTAATCCTCCGTCATAAAAACAAAGTAACTTCTAACTGTAATTTAAAATCTGAGAAATTTAAATATTACATTGAAGTAGATATGGTTCTATAAAACTTCCGCAACAACAAAGGTGCTTCCACCAATAAATACTAAATCATTTTTATTAGCCGAACTTTTAGCTGCTTTCAATGCATTCTTCACTGACGAATAAGTTCTTCCATTTAGACCATATTTTGATGCTTGGTTTTTAAGTTCCTCAGCTCCCAGTCCGCGAGGTATATTTGCTTTACAAAAATAATAGCGGGCATTAGATGGCAATTGATTCAACATTTTATCAATGTCTTTATCGTTCACTGCACCTAAAACGAAATGTAATCTATCATAAACCATGTTATTTAATTGCTCCACAACATAAGCAATACCTGATTCATTATGTCCGCTGTCGCACAAAATCATTGGATTTTGATTGAGCACATGCCAGCGGCCCATGAATTTAGTCAACTGCTTTAAATTCTTTGCAGCATTTAAAAAAGCATCAAATTTTATCGGGCGCAATCCTGATTTAATGGCTTGTTCATTGTAGACATCAATGGCTCCTAAAACAGTTGCGATATTTTTTTCCTGAAATGTTCCATGAAGATTGAAAGGCACATTTCCGGCAATTTTTATACCTTTCTTGTAAAGATCAAAATAGGAATAAAATGGATCAGATGAAACCGTTTTCACCGAATACAAATCTGATGCGAATAAAATTGGCGCATTAAACTCTATTGATTTGTCAGAAAACACTTCTTTAACTTCCTCTTGCTTTTCACCGATGATAACAGGTACACCTGCTTTAATGATTCCAGCTTTCTCAAAAGCAATTTCTTTAAGGGTATTTCCAAGCAAATTCATGTGATCAAAACTAATATTGGTAATCACGCTTAGATCAGGATGAATGATGTTTGTCGAGTCCAACCTGCCTCCAAGGCCGGTTTCTATTACAGCAATGTCTACTTTCCTTTGCTTAAAATATTCAAATGCCATTGCAACATTGATTTCAAAGAATGATGGCTGAACTTGCTCAATTAATGGCTTAAGTCTATCGATAAAATCAATCACAAATGACTTAGGAACATAGATTCCGTTTATCTTAATGCGTTCTCTGTAATCTTTATAATGCGGTGAAACATATAGTCCGGTTTTGAAACCGTGTTCCTGAAAAACTGCACTCAACAGGTGGGAAACAGAGCCTTTACCATTTGTCCCCGCTACGTGGATGGTGCGATATTGATTTTGAGGATTGCCCAGGTAATCGCAAAGGGCTGTAATATTGGTAAGGTCTTTTTTGTAAGCGGCACTGCCAACACGTTGAAACATAGGCAACTTGGAGAACATATAATCCAAGGTGCTTTTATATCGTTGAGAAAGTGACAATTTCGAAGGTCTTACCAGGGGTTGATTATTTAAGTATGAAATTATAAGTAATGGTTCCACATTGCTTGTCCACATCACTGGCTTTAAAGTTATACCTACGAGCATTCTCCTTTGCTAAATTGATCAAAGTTGAACTATTTGTAGTTGACCCTGACTGTGTGTAATCAGCTGAAATTACATCTCCATTTCCATCAACACATACTTTTATGACAACAACACCCTCATCATTGACTTTTGCACTGATTGAAGGACCTCTTCCGCCTCTTTGTTGAAGCCCGCCTCCAATTTTTCCATTTCCGGTTGACTTGCCTGTCAATACATCTGAATTAGGGTCTCCATTTGGGTCACCTTGATTTCCCGGCTTTCCGGTGTTACCTCTGCCAGTTCCACCGTTTTTAAACATATCGCCGTATTTAGATTTAGCCCGAGACATTTTGGCGTTTTCATCGGCTATTCGTTTCCTTTCAGCCTCCTCAGCAGCTTGTTTCTCTCTGAAAATCCTGTCTTTGGTATCCTGCTCGGCTTTTTCTTTTCGTTTGGCTTCTTCTTTTGAGCGTTTTATGGCAATATCTTCTGCATTTTCGGAAGTCATTACTTTGGGTGTAGAAGTAGGCTGCTTAACTGTTGGTTTGGGTGGCGCGGACTCAGGTTGAGGAGTGGGTTTAATTGGCTCAGGAACAACCTCCTCTTCATTTAAATCACCTTGTGGATTTCCAACCATAGGTCTGTCATCACCCATGCCCTCATCGGGTCTACCAAGTGAAACCAGAATACCCTCTTTAGGTGGAGGTGGATCAGGAAACTCTAATAGAGGCAGAAACAATAAAATAGCCAGCAATGCATGGATAATTGCAGAAACAAGTAATCCTTTATTCCAGTTTTTTCTTTCAATATTTGAATCAAACTTTGCCAGCATGCCTTTATGATTAAGTAGCTATTATTTAATTCTATTTAGGTTCGGTTGCCAGTATTGCTCCCACTTTTAATCGGTTTGCAATATCCATTACATTTACAACGTATTCTATCGGGCATTGTTTGTCTGCCAGTATGGTTACTGTTGTTTGTTTTGGGTCACTGTTACCTACAACTCTATTCTTTATGAATGATTCAATTTCTTCTAAATTGGACGCACGGGCACCTAAAAAATATTCGCCGGTATTTTTCACGGATACTGCCAAAGCAGGGGAAGCTACCAATCTGTTGCTTGCTCCGGGTAGTTTCAAGTTTAAAGCATTCTGCGTTACCAATGTAGAGGTCAGCATGAAGAATATCAACAGTAGGAATACAACATCTGTTAAGGATGCAAGACTGAACTCCGGATTGGCTTTATTTCTCTTTTTAAGTCCCATTGTTCATCTATTTAGCTGGTTCTTGCAATAAATCCATGAATTCTATTGAGTACAACTGCATTTTATATACAACCTTGTCAATTTCTGCAACCAACAAGTTGTAACCAAGTAAGGAAATGATACCATTTAATAATCCGAAAGCTGTTGCGAACAAGGCTTGATAGATCCCCCCGGCCAAAACAT
>JAEUUM010000176.1 GCA_016787375.1 Saprospiraceae bacterium | reverse complement strand
ATCCAATTTTTATTTTTATGGATTTTAAGATTTCAGGGCTGGATAACTCCATTGCTGAAATTCCATATCTGTTCGAAATGTATGTTCTGATTACGTGAGTGAGTTCTATTTGGTATTCCATTACCTTGCCTTTTTCCCAGGGCCTTATCTCTCTCAAGCGCTTTAATTTTGTCAGCGCCAGTTCATACGCTGCAATTGGTGTCATTACCAGGGGCTGTTTGGCCGGCAATTTCCCTTTATTCTTGATGAAATAAATGACAACTAATAATATAACAAAAAATGCGACCACACCAACCACCCAGGGCATATAGTCACGCCAGGTCGCCGGGGTTCTGATAATGTTTTTAATGGGAGCAATGGCTGTTGTATCTGAAACCGGCAAACTTCTCACCGTTATGGCAAGAGGCTTTGAGAGCAGCGTATCTGTTGTTTTTGGAGATTTTATAACTATTTTAAACTCCGGAAGTTTGAATACTCCTGAATCATATACACCAACAGTTACATTTGCAACCCAAGTATTGTTCGTTGGATCTTTTTCCCATTTTTCAAAATTTAGAACTTCAATTGCCGGGTCTTTTACTACAGATGTATCCGTTTTTATGTCTTTAATGTCATAGTATTCATCCGAAATATGCAAATTTAATTTGATTGGATCTCCTACCCAGTACAGATTGCTATCCACAGAGGTATTAACTACCCATTGACAATAGACCGAGGTGTTTTTCAGCCCGCACAGAAGGATTATTAAGAAGATTATTTTTTTCATACGTTTCGGCTCTGAAAAAATTTAACCAGTGATTTTACGTAAGATTCTTTGGTGTTCATTTGAATAAAATCCGAACCATATTTTTTGAATACCTCCTTAAACCTATTGGTTTGTTGGTCGAAAGAATTTCGATACTGTGACCTTACGTGGGAATCACTTGTATCTAACCAAATGAACTCCCCTGTTTCGGGATCAGAAGCCGGTATCAAGCCAATATCAGGAATCTCCCTTTCTCCCTGATCAAAAATCTGCATACCAATGAGGTCATGTTTTGATGATGTCACCCTAACCGATCTTTCATAGTCCTTGCATCTGAAATCACTAATCAAGAAACAAACTGACCGCTGTTTGCGATATTGCAAATAATACTCAAGGGCTTTATTGATGTCAGAACCTTTTGAAGAAGGCTGTAATGTTAGCACTTCTTTAATTATCCGCATTACTTGTTTATGACTTTTGCCATAAGGGATTACAGATTCAATTTTATCTGAAAAGAAAATCACACCTACCGAATCATTGTTTTCAACTGCTGAGAATGCAAGTGTGGCAGTTAATGAAGCAATGAATTCTTTTTTGCTCAAAGATCCTGTGTTAAACATGGAGGATCCACTCACATCAACCAGGATGGTAAGGTTGAGTTCTCTCTCTTCTTCGTAAACCTTAATATGAGGGGTATTCATCCTTGCGGTAACGTTCCAGTCAATATTTCTTACATCATCTCCGTACTGATATGCCCTAACTTCGCTGAATGACATGCCACGTCCTTTAAATGCACTGTGGTATTGACCCGAGAACCATTCATGACTCAGACTTTTGGTCTTTAATTCTATTTTATGAATCTTTTTATATAGCTCAGTTGGGTCCATCTCAGTCTTCGTTAATCAAATTTTTGATCGGGCTCTTTCTTTTTGTCCATCTTTTGATAATTGCATATGGGATGGTAACATCATTTCTTCCAAAAAGCGGATTAAGATCGTCGTAAAATCTAATTCCTTGTGGTGTAAGGTTGAAATATTTGAAGCTGAATCCAGACTTATTGATTGAGTTAAAATAGTGGTCTAAACTATCTCTGATGTTTATTTTTGGATTCCAGATATCATCAAGTTGAATCTCGACTTCCTTTTTCGAATCATAATTAAATGGAATAGTTTTGTCGTTTTTGTCCCAAGTGTTCGTGTATAAAATGTTTCCACAAATCAAGTCTTTTGAAACAAATCTGATATCCGGATAAATGTATGCCCGTTGAGATAATCTATCGGCCGGTTGTGGTATGTCACTCTCTGAAAATCCGCTTTTATCTTTCTTTTGGTTGACTGCTTCTAAATATGGCTGAATTTTGTCGTTGATATACTTTTCAAAATCCTTATCCCGGCTATTTGGAGTAAGAATTTCAATGGAGGTTCGAAAATTTTGATAAGATGTTTCAGTAAGGTAAATTTCATTTTCGAGTTCTAATTGAAGAGGTTCATTTACAACACCGATACCGGTTGTCGTACCTTTTATCAGTGATGACCCTTTGAATTTACCATCGAATCGAGCCATTTCGGTTTGGTCAAGGTAAAAATTTATAAAAACACTATTATCATCATTTATTTTACCGGTTACTGTATACATTTTAGAGCCGGTTTCATTAAAGCAAAATCCAGATAATTCGGTGGTCTGTTTATGGAATAGTATCAGGCGAAGCTTTTCATGTGCAATTTCGCCGATATACCATTTGACCCATTTCTTTTTGGAGGCACCTGCAATTTTTTTGGATTCTTTTTCAGAGAATAGGACATATTTACAACCAATGGTGTGGTTGTAATTTTCCCAATCTGCCTGAATCATGCCCGGTGTGATGGATCCGGTGAGGTAGGCTGTTATTAAACCTTCTTCATTTAACTCTCTTAAGTCAAGTCTGTTGCCTCGGATATTACCTGAAAGCTCAATGGTGGTCCCGGATTTAGGAAAAAGAACATAGCCTTTGCAGTTTCTGCCATCAAAAGCAAGCGAAATATCAACATTCTCGATGTTATTTATCAGACCTTTATAGTCTCTAAACCATTGAATGCTGCTTGAATCTTCAAACAAAGACTGCAATTCTTCATGAGAGGCTGCCTGACCATAAATCAATGGTACTCCTCCAATTAAAAACCACAAAATAAAGAAGTATAGTTTTTTCATCTATGGCACTTGAATGATTGCCAGAATTTTTTTAATAATCTCATCTGTTGAGATATTTTCCGCCTCTGCTTCGAAACTAATTCCGATCCGATGTCTTAAAATATCAGCTGCTATTGCCTTGACATCATCAGGTGTGACATAAGCTCGGTGTTGAATAAAAGCATGAGCTTTTGCTGCCAGTGCCATGTTGATACTTGCTCTTGGAGAAGCACCATAGGTTATCATTGATTTAATTTCTTTGAGCTGATAAAGTTCAGGAGTTCGGGTGGCAAAAACTAAATCAAGTATATATTTCTCAATTTTCTCATCCAGATATATTTGTTTGATTATATCACGAGCTTCAACTAATTCTTCTATCGAAACCACAGGTTTTACATCGTGTGCAGGACTTGAATTTGTGTGTGAACGTATTATTTTTCGCTCTTCTTCATATTGCGGGTAGGTAATTTTTACCTTCATCATGAAACGGTCAATTTGTGCTTCAGGGAGTGGATAAGTGCCCTCTTGCTCGATTGGATTCTGCGTAGCCATTACCAAAAATGGCACAGGTAGTTTAAACGTCGAATCACCTAATGTTACTTGTCGCTCAGCCATCGCCTCCAAGAGAGCAGATTGCACCTTTGCAGGAGCTCGGTTGATTTCATCAGCAAGAATGAAATTAGCAAATATGGGTCCTTTTTTGACCTCAAAAGAGGCTTTACCCGGATTATAGATCATGGTTCCGGTTATGTCAGCAGGCAATAAGTCAGGTGTGAATTGTAATCTTTGAAAGCTGACCTTAAAAGCTGAGGCCAAAGATTTTATGGCAAGGGTTTTTGCAAGTCCCGGATTACCTTCAAGCAAAATATGCCCATCAGCCAACAAGGCAATCATCAATCTTTCTATTAGGTTATGTTGCCCAACTATCTGTGAAGATAACTCTGTTAAGCACTTTTCAATAAAAGTACTTTTTTCGATTATTCTTTCGTTTAGTTTTTCAATGTCAGAATGTACAAATTGCTCTACCATGCTTTAATTTTTCAATTTGAAAAAGTTTTGTAAAAATAACCGTAATCAGGTTCATTATTAAAATTGTTTGAGAATAACGCACAAAGTTCTTATTGTAGCATATATTTTTACCTTAAGAAAATATTAAAATTTTAACCGATGGAAAAAAAATCCAACTCAATCATCTTTAAAACTTCAATTATACTCCTGTTAATGACTTTTATTCAACTGATAGGAGAAGCTCAATCCAAAAGATCGGTTGCATGTAAACTTGCCAGAGACCTGAAGCAAGGAACATTAGTTGTTGTTTTGAAGACTGATCACAAAAAGATAAGCTGGTTAAAGAAATTTTCTAGTACAGGCAGCTGTAATGAGAAGTTGAAATACAGCAAGATGCTCAATAACACAATTTCATTTAGAGACACATCCTGGAAGTATATTACCCTTGGTTTTGGTGAATTGTACCAGTTCTCAGATGTAGCCTTTTTGATGGATACCTCTATTGGGCAGTTTTTGAAAGATTCATCCCAATGCAAATATTACGATCGAAATATGAACCATATTACCCAACCTCTCAAAGGGAAACTTTTTGTATGTAAATATGGCCATACTTTCGAAGATCAGTCAACTAGCTTACAACATGTCTGGTATGTTATGAACTCAAGGTTAGGTAGATTGAAAAAACCTTTTCCTGAAAGCATACAATTTACTATCTTCAAACCTTCACTTTTCATGAAAATTCCAAAAGAATTCATGCAACATCACCATATAGGCAGAATCTCAGAAAAACATAGATCACTTCAGCATGCACTAAAGCTTAACAACGAGCTTGTAAAATTTTACACCAAAACAAGTGATTGCGAATAAAAAAGGTTTTGTCAGTCAAGACAAAACCTTTTTTGTATTTAAATGAACGGTATGTGCTTATGCCGGAACATCTGTAGGTAATTGTTCGTCTTTTTGGTTTTCTCCGTCAGTAAGTGGTTCATTTTCTTTCTCCGGTTCACTAAAAGGGCGTGGACCAATTAATTGTTCAAGATCAGATTTTAGCAAAACTTCTTTTTCAAGAAGGTGATGCGCCAAAACCTCCAGTTCATGCCTTCTGTCAGTGAGTAACTTTTTCGCCCTTTCGTATTGTTCAGAAACAAGATCTCTAACCTCTTCGTCAATCATAGCAGAGGTCTGCTCTGAATAAGGTTTTTGAAATTGATCTTGCTGCAGACCATAAAATGAAACATTGCCCACTTTTTTATTCATTCCATAAACGGCTACCATACCGTATGCCATTTTCGTTATCTGATCAAGGTCAGACTGTGCTCCTGTAGAAATTTTTCCAAAAACAATTGATTCGGCAGCTCTGCCGCCAAATGTCATACAAATTCTATCTAGTAGCTGTTCTGTTCGGGTGATGTATTCTTCTTTTGGCAAATATTGTGCATATCCCAAGGTACCTATTCCACGAGGTACGATGGTAACTTTTACCAAGGGACTTGCATGTTCAAGATACCATCCACAAATTGCGTGTCCAGCTTCATGGAAAGCAATAATTTCCTTTTCTGATTTATGGATGAGCTTATTTTTTTTCTCAAGGCCGCCAATTACTCGGTCAAGTGCTGAGTTAAAGTCATCCATATCAACAGATTTCTTGTTTTTTCGGGCTGCAATTAAAGCTGCTTCATTACAAACATTCGCAATCTCAGCGCCCGCGAAACCCGGAGTCATCTCGGCCAAGGCATGAGGCCTTACATCCTGGGATAGTTTAATGTTTTTTAAATGCACTTTAAATATTTGCTCTCTACCGGCTAAATCAGGTGGGTCAATTCCAATTTGTCTGTCAAATCTTCCAGGTCTTAACAGCGCACTGTCAAGGACATCTGGTCGGTTTGTTGCAGCCATGATGATTACACCTTTATCAGTGCTAAACCCGTCCATTTCAACCAGAAGCTGATTAAGGGTGTTTTCACGCTCATCATTGCCACCTTGCATGGCACCCTTTCCTCTTGCTCGTCCAATCGCATCAATTTCATCAATAAATATGATACAAGGTGCTTTTTCTCTTGCGTTTTTAAAAAGATCTCTTACTCTTGAGGCTCCTACTCCAACAAACATTTCAACGAAATCAGATCCTGACAAGGAGAAAAAAGGAACGCCTGCTTCACCTGCGACTGCTTTGGCCAATAATGTTTTTCCTGTACCCGGAGGTCCCACCAAAAGGACACCTTTCGGAATTTTTCCACCTAAAGCGGTATATTTTTTTGGATTTTTTAAGAAATCCACAACTTCCATCACCTCTTCTTTTGCTTCATCAAGTCCTGCAACATCTTTAAAAGTCACATCAACCTTTGCGTTGGCGTCAAACAATGAAGCTTTAGATTTGCCAATGTTAAATATTTGTGCTCCGGGACCTGCGCCACCACCACCTACTCTTCTCATGATTATGATCCAAAGACCAATAAACAAAAGTGGCAATAGCAACCAGCTAAAAATAGGACCCCACCAGTTTTGCTGTGTTATGTATTGTACGTCAACTTTTGCAACATTTGGGGTAAGGGTTTGATTTATGGCATTGATTTTTTCGTCAAACGAAGCTGCAGGTCCTGTGTTCATTACATAACTCGCCTGAACTTCGCCAAAAATCTTCTCATCAACTGCATCGTTGTATTTCGACTCCTTGTAAATCTTCAGTGAATCCTTTTTAAGATAGATTTGTGCTACCTTTTCGTTGACTACTTCAATTTTTTCAATATGGCCTGACCTAACCATGGTTTCCAATCTGTTGAAAGTTATTTCTTTTGATTTACCACCAGTTACAGTAAGTAGGTTGATTGTTATAAGAGCCAAAAGGATTACACCGTAGATCCAATAGGACCCGGCTTTAAATCCACCTGATTTTTTGGGTTTATTGTTATTATCTTGATTTTCCATTTTCTGATTTAGTTAAGTTTGAACGTTTGTATATAAAAATCGTTCACTAAAGATCTTCATAACGTGTGATTTTTGCATCTGACCATAAGTCATCCAAATCGTAGTATTCTCGAGTTTCTTTGTAAAAAACATGTACGACTGTAGTGAAATAATCTGCCAAAACCCATTTGGCGTTTTCCTTTCCTTCAATGGTATGTGGCATGATGTTCATCTCGTCTCTAACTCGTTTCTTCACTCGTTCTATAATAGAGTTTACTTGCGTGCTTGATTCACCTTCGCAAATGATGAAATAGTTCGTTGGTCTGTCGTGGAGATGTCTTAAATCAAACTTTGTAATGTTCTTCCCTTTTATATCTTGAATTGCATCTATAATTAGATCATTCAAAAGTTCTTCCTGGGTTTTTGATGTTTCAGCAGCTTTAGTCAAATTAATCGTTTTTTAAGTACTTTTGCAATTCGTCCTACAAATATAGTCATACCAATGCTTGAAGTTAATTTTTCAGAGTTTTTCAAAGGAAAAAATATCATTTATTTCAAAACGCTGGATTCCACACAATCGTATGCTCTGGAATTAATATCAAAAAACAAACCAAATGACAAAACTGCCATTTTGACGTACAATCAGAGTAAAGGCAGAGGACAACTTGGCGCAAAATGGCTTTCAGAGCCTGGAGAAAATATTTGTTTGAGTGTTGTTGTTTATCCGAAATATTTAAATTCTGATCAGCAATTTTTGTTAAGTCAAATGTCTGCTCTGGCAGTATTTAAATTTATAAAAGAATTTACACAAGCAGATGTCAAAATAAAATGGCCGAATGACATACTTGTAAACGAACAAAAAATCGCTGGCATTTTGATAAACAACACTTTGCAGGGGGCTAAAATCACTTCCACAGTGGTAGGAATTGGTGTCAATATTAACCAATCCGTTTTTGCTGATGAATTACCGAACGCCATATCTTTGTCAGCCTTGGAGGGGAGAAAGTTTGACCTCAAAGAAATGGTAATCTCATTATATGAATCCTTTGAGTTGTTTTATGAAATGCTAACTTCCGGCAATCACCAACAAATTCAATCAATGTACCTCAATCATTTGTTTGGTCTAAACCAAAGACGAAGCTTCACCCTGGCAAATTCCACTGTCATTGAGGGAGTAATAAGAGGAGTTCAACAGGATGGAAGATTGATTGTTGAAATGAGTGGAGCTTTTAAAACTTTTGATATTAGAGAATTAAAAACAAATCTATGAATGTAAGCATCATAACTATTGGTGATGAAATTTTGATAGGGCAGGTAGTAGATACAAACAGTGCCTGGATTGGTAAAAAGTTGAATGAAAGCGGATTCACACTTCGCGAAATATTGTCTGTCAGTGATAATCTTGAAGAAATCAAAGATGCCATAAGTAGAAGCTTTAATAAAAGTTCGGTTGTTTTGGTTACTGGTGGGTTAGGGCCAACCAAAGATGACATCACAAAAAAGGCCTTGTGCGAATATTTTAATGTTGAATCGGTATTTCATGAAGAAACTTTCAGCAGAATTACCAAGATGTTTGAGAAGCGCAATTTCCCAATTTCTTCTTCGCACCGTGATCAATGCTATTTGCCGGCCAATGCAATTGTGTTGAAAAATGATCTCGGTACTGCGCCGGGTATGTGGATTGACCACCACGGTAAAGTACTTGTTTCGATGCCTGGAGTGCCCCATGAAATGTATCACTTAATGGAAGAAAGGGTTTTGCCAAAATTAAAAGCATTTTATGATGGTCCCCCGGTTAAGCACTTAACCATTCGTACAGCTGGTGTTGGTGAATCAGTTTTGTCAGATATGCTTTCGGAGATTGAGTCAAATTTGCCCGACTGCGTAAAACTTGCGTACTTGCCCGATGTAGGTCAAGTGAGACTCCGATTTACCATTAAAGGGCTTCCTGAAAACGAAATGGATGATATACTGAATACACTTAAATTAAGCACGTTGCAAAAACTTGGAAACCTTGTTTACGCAACGGAAGATATGGCTTTGGAGGAATTTATTGGCAAAGAGCTAATAAAAAAAGGACTCAAATTGGTTACTTGTGAAAGCTGCTCAGGTGGTTTTTTGGCTCACAAAATAACTTCCATTGCCGGGAGTTCTGAATATTTCTTGGGTAGTATTGTAAGCTATGCAAATGAAATCAAACACGATGTGCTAAAAGTACCGGAAGAAATTCTACGTCAATTCGGTGCAGTAAGTCAAGAAACTGCTGAAGCGATGATCAAAGGCGGGCTGGAACTCACAGGTGCGGATATTGCAATAAGCATCACCGGTGTTGCCGGACCGGGAGGAGGCACAGATGAAAAACCGGTTGGAACGGTTTGGATTGCTGTAGGCAATGCTGAAAAAATTCATGCTAAAAAATTCTATTTTACTAAAGACAGAATCAGAAACATCCAATATAGCGCAGCAAATGGTCTTGTAATGCTCAGAAAATTTTTATTGGAGAATTGAAACTGCAAAAATCATCAGTACATGCAAGCTGTATCCAAATTGTTTTACATTTGCACTGAATTTACCAATTCAATATGAAAGCCATTATCCCAGTAGCAGGAGCAGGAACTAGACTCAGACCTCTTACCTATACACAACCTAAACCTTTGATTCCGGTTGCTGGTAAAGCCATTATTAGTTTCATAATTGACGACTTGCGAAAAGAAGGCGTAGATGAATTCATTTTTGTTATTGGTCACTTGGGTGAAAAAGTAAAGACCTACCTCGAAAAACACTATCCGGACATGAAGATGTCTTTTATTGTTCAAAATGAAAGAAGAGGTCTCGGTCATGCAATTTGGCTTTCACAGGATCTCTTTAAAGAGGAAGAGCAGATCATCATCTTTTTAGGAGATACGATATTGGATGTTGATTTGAAAACATTGCTTTCGTCTCCATATTCAACACTAATTGTAAAAAAGGTGCAGGATCCAAGAGAATTTGGAGTAGTCGAAGTAGACGATGATGGTTTTGCAACAAAAGTAGTCGAGAAACCAATGATTCCCAGATCAAATTTAGCAATCGTTGGGTTATATAAAATAAAGGAGGTAAAATCTTTTATCGTTGCATTAAATGCATTGATAGAAAACAACCAAAAAACATACAATGAATTTCAGCTTACCGATGCTTTGGAGCAGATGATTGAGAACGGTATCAAATTTAACACTATGTATGTGAACAATTGGTTTGATTGCGGTAAAAAGGAGGTACTGTTGGACACAAACTCCATATTACTTGAAAAGGAAGATTACACGCCAAACATTGCCAGTCATCCCATTGATTCTATTATTCTTCATCCGGTGAGTATCGGAGAAAACTGCAAAATTTCAAATTCCATTATTGGTCCACATGTTACCATTGGTGATAATGCAAGAATAAACACTTCCATCATAAAAGAATCCATTATTGGTAATGACGCAAAATTGGAAGAGGTGGTTCTTTTTAGGTCAATCATCGGGAATGATACCGGGGTGCGGGGTTTACGTCAGAGTCTCAATATCGGAGATAATACCGAAATTGATTTTGGTACACACTAATGCCAATTTGTGTCGGAATTTTATTTGAACAAAATGGCAAATAAAAGGTTTCTTTGGTTTAACAACTATTAGCAATATTCTAAAGTCAATAATTATGATGTATCCGGTAGATTTAACTAGGCCAATGGCAGAAGAATTGGTAAATGCAGGATTTAGTTCATTATCAACACCAGAAGAAGTTGATCAGGCTATGGCGAAAAAACAAGGTACAACTCTATTAGTCGTAAATTCTGTTTGTGGTTGTGCAGCCGCACATGCCAGACCAGGCGTAAGAATGGCTTTACAAGGAACCAAAAAACCAGATAACATGATAACAGTTTTCGCCGGAGTTGATAAAGAAGCAACCGCTCAGGCGAGAGAATACATGTTGCCTTTTCCTCCATCTTCACCAAGCATTGCCTTGTTCAAGGATGGAAAGTTGGTTCATGTTTTAGAAAGACACCACATCGAAGGAAGGTCAGCTCAAATTATTGCTGAAAATTTGATGGGTGCATTTAATCATTTTTGTTAGCCTAAGGAGCGAGCCTAACTTTACTCCAGCCGTTAGGATCTTTAGTGAAAACGATTCTGTCGTGTAATCGGTTGGGTCTCCCTTGCCAAAATTCAACTTTTATCGGTTTTACTATATATCCTCCCCAAAATGGTGGTAGTGGTAAAACTTCATGTCCTTTAAACTTATCTTCCATTGCCTTTTCGCGTTCTTCAATTTGATATCTTGATGCTATGATGGAACTCTGGGGTGAAGCCCAAGCTCCGATTTGGCTTCCTCGGGGTCTTGATTGAAAATATAACTCAGATTGTTTTTGGTCAATTTTCTCAACCATACCTTCAATCCTTACTTGTCTGAATAACTCAAGCCAATTAAAAACCAAAGCAGCTTTTGGGTTTTCTTCCAATTCGAGACCTTTATGGCTCTCGTAATTCGTAAAAAAGATGAACCCTTCAACATTACATTCTTTTAATAAAACTATTCTTGCTTTAGGATAACCATCTTTAGTAGCTGTGGCCAATGTCATGGCATTTGGCTCAGGGAGTTCTGCTTTTAAGGCCTGGTCGAACCAGATTTGAAATTGGTCAAACGGATTTTCTGTGCAGTGTTCCATGTCGAACAATTCCGAAGAATAGTGGACTCGCATATTGGATATTGAATGTTTTGTCATTGATTCCTTTTAATAAACTACAAATTTACGAATCTAGCTTTTTAATAATGCTGATGAAAGTCATGAAACATAAAATTGATTTTTTATTCAAATAAGTTTTCAGAATCTTTTATCTGCCGGCATGTACCAACAAAATCGAAATATCTGAGGGTGTAACACCGCTTATTCTGCTTGCTTGCCCAATTGTTCTTGGGCGAAGTTTTGTAAGTTTTTCTCTTGCTTCAAATGAGAGGCTGCTGATTCCATGATAGTTAAAATCTTCCATTAACCTCACCTCCTCCAATCGAATCATTTTTTCTGCCAATTCCTGTTCTTTGACTATGTATCCTTCGTATTTCATGTCTATTTCAGCCAGTTCAATTGTTTCTTGATCAAATTGATTCAAATATGCTGCAAGCTCTGGAAGTGCCTCAAGCATGCCTTTCATGCTAACCTGCGGTCTTGAAAGAACTGATGCAAGTTTGATTTGTTGGTTCATTGGAGCTGAACCTACGCTGAGTAAGTATGCATTCATCAAATCAGGACTGACTCCGGTTTCACTAAAATACTTTCTGATGATAGACATGTTTTGTTTTTTTTCTTGTACCCTTGATAGCCTATCATCAAGGTTCTTCATGCCCAATTTATGCATCAATGGCGTCAGTCGCAGGTCAGCATTATCTTGTCTAAGCAGAATTCTATACTCTGCTCTGGAAGTAAACATACGGTATGGTTCATCAGTCCCCTTATTGACGAGATCATCGATCAGCACTCCGATGTAACCTTCAGATCTGCTTAATACAAGCGGATCTTTCTCAAAAATGGCCAAATGGGCGTTGACCCCAGCTATTAAGCCCTGGCAGGCTGCTTCTTCATATCCGGTTGTACCGTTGATTTGACCTGCAAAAAATAAATTTTTTACCAATCGTGTTTCAAGTGTGACATGCAGTTGTGTAGGTGGGAAATAATCATATTCAATTGCATAACCTGGCCTAAACATTTTAACATTTTTGAAGCCCGGTATTTGTACCAGTGCCTTGTATTGAACGTCTTCAGGTAAAGATGAAGAAAAACCATTTATATATATTTCGCATGTTTCACGACCCTCAGGTTCTACAAAAAGTTGATGTCTTTCCTTGTCAGCGAATCTATCGATTTTGTCTTCAATGGAAGGACAATATCTCGGACCTCGGCCCTGTATTCTACCGGTGAACATTGGCGATTGCTCAAAACCGGTTCGGAGGATATCATGAACTTTATCGTTTGTATAAGTTATGTGGCAAGGAATCTGGTTTTGAAGCTTTGGTGTTTCTGTATATGAAAACCTGGAGGGGTTTTCGTCACCATCTTGAACTTCCATTAGATTGTAATCCAAGCTTCTACCATCGACTCGTGGTGGTGTGCCTGTTTTCATTCTTCCTGCCTCAAATCCCAATTCTATGAGTTGTTCAGTTATTCCGGTTGCGGCTTTTTCGCCTGCTCTTCCTCCACCAAATTGTTTTTCCCCAATGTGTATTATGCCATTCAAAAAGGTACCATTTGTAAGCACAACTGAACGACCCTCAATCTCAATACCCATTGAAGTACGAATGCCCTTAACCACTCCATTTTTTACAATTAACGAACCAACCATTTCTTGCCAAAAATCAATATTCTGATTTTGTTCAAGCATCATTCTCCACTTGTGGGCAAAAAGCATTCGATCACTTTGAGCACGAGGACTCCACATCGCCGGGCCTTTTGAAAGATTTAGCATCCTGAACTGTATCATGGTATGATCAGTGACAATTCCACTATAACCACCCATAGCATCAACTTCACGAACAATTTGCCCTTTGGCAACACCACCCATTGCAGGGTTGCAAGACATTTGAGCAATGGTTTGCATGTTCATGGTTACGAGCAAAACTTTGGAGCCCATGTTAGCTGCGGCTACTGCTGCTTCGCACCCGGCATGCCCGGCACCAACTACAATGACATCGTATTTTTGAAACATTAAATCAAAATTTTTGCAAATTTAAGGGTATTCATGTTGGATTGTAAATTTTTTATTTTGGTGAAATGGATTGAAATCATTTCTATTGGATAAAATCAAAAGTCTTTATCGGTTATCAAACCGAATACTGCCTGAATTGTTGAGTGCTGATTCGCAATATATCGCGATTCAAATAGAGGATATTATATAAAAGAGCCTAAAATTATGAATCACCCAAGATGAATTGAAAAAAGACCCCAAAAAAATAAGTCCGGCACAACACCCAAACATATCCACTAAAAGACTCCTGATTCTTTGTACCCTTTGTATTCAAGTTTAGCAACCACAACAATATAGCTTATGAGCAATGTCAAACCCGTTACGCTGCTCATAATATGCCCAAGATCAAATTGTTGGACAAGGAATCTATGTATAAAGTAAACAGCCACTGCAAAACACATGTAAGCGATTATCCCGAGCCAGTCGTATTGCATTGGATAATATCGTTTGCCGGCGAAATAACTCATAACAGTCATAGAGACATAGCAAATTAGAGTCGCCCACGCACTTCCGATATAACCAAATATTGGGATCCACCAGATATTAAGAACAATGGTAATGCACGCACCAACTATGGCTATCAGCATACCATAGATGGTTTTATCTGTCACTTTAAACCATGTTGATATATTGTAGTACAAGCCTAAGAAAATATTTGCCATGAGTAATATAGGCACTACTTTTAGCCCTTCCCAAAATCTGCTTCCGTCTTTGCCTACATAGTATTTGAAGTAATGCAAAAATAAAACAATAACTAGGAAACCGATAAGATTGGCTATCGTGAAATACTTTGCTATCAATGCATATAATTTTGGTGCATTTTTGTCGCGGGCATTTGCAAAAAAGAAAGGTTCTGCTGCATATCTAAATGCCTGTGTGAACAAAGATATCAACATTGCAAGTTTATAATTTGCGCCATAGATTCCCAGTTGAG
>JAEUUM010000144.1 GCA_016787375.1 Saprospiraceae bacterium | reverse complement strand
AGGAATTGATGGCATCAAAGGTCATAGACTTGTTGGCGGATTTAGGGCATCAATATATAATGCAATGCCAATAAGTAGTGTGCAAGTATTGGTGGATGTAATGAAGGATTTTGCACACAGAAAAGCATAAATTACAGAATTGGCAAAGATTTTAGAAAGTGAAATTCTTTTTGAAAATTCAGTTTCAGTGAGTTTAAAGGTTTTCAAGGAATTAAGGACATCTTGGCGAATATCTTTAAGTAAAAATGGAGCGATTCTCAGACTGCCCAATTTTTTCAATAAAAAGGATACTGAACAAAAAATTGAATGGTCAAAAAATTGGATTGCCGAACAACTTAAAGCTAAACCACAATTACGGACAGGATTTATACACCGAGTTTTCAAAACCGGTGATACAATCAAAATAGCCGGAAAGCGATATATACTACATTTTACATTTACTAAGGATGCAACAAGACTGGGTGCTAAAGTTATTGAAGACGAAATCAGAATTACCAGCCCAGAATTAGATGAAAAATCTCTGATCAAATCAGTTGCTTTGTTGCTTAGCAAAGTATCAGCTAAACTTGCTAAAAATTACATACATAAACGTGTTGATGATTTAAATGACCAATATTTCAAGCAGGACATTGGGAAAATCACATTCAAATACAATACCAGCAATTGGGGTAGTTGTTCAACAAAATCCAATATTAATTTTTCAACTCGTTTACTGCTTGCACCTTTAGATGTGATAGACTATGTCATAATTCATGAGTTGAGTCATCTCATACACATGAATCACTCTGATAAGTTTTGGTCACTTGTGGGTACAATAATGCCAGAATATAAAATCCATGAAAAATGGTTAAAACTAAACAGTCATTTGTGCGATTTCAAGCCAAGCACTGCATAGATCAAGAATAAATTGTCCACTAAAAGTCAACATAAAATACCTAAAACAAGAAAACCCGGATTAACCGGGTTTTCTTGTCAGTATGAAGAAAGAAATTATTCACCAACAACTTCAAAATTCACATTACAAACAACCTCTTTGTGCAAGTCTACTCTTGCGGTATAGGTCCCAAGTTCTTTTACTTCGTCAGGCAAGTGAATTTTTTTACGTTCAACTTCTAAACCAGCTTGATCTCTGATCGCATTTGAAAGTTGTATATTGGTAACACTACCAAATATTTTACCACTCGTTCCAGCTTTTGCGCCAATGTGAAGGGTAATACCTTTAAGCTTATCAGCCATTTCCTGATAAACACTTACCTTTTGAGCCTCTACTGCTTCATCTTGTCTGATAAAATCAGCCAGCCTTTTTTTGTTAACAGCATTAGCAACAATAGCCATGCCACGCGGTATTAGAAAATTTCTTCCGTAACCGTCTTTTACTTTGACAACCTCATGCTTGTCGCCAACGTTATCTAAATCTTTTAATAATATGATTTCCATAATGAATTGCGTTTCCTGTGTTAGAAAATTACTTTAATAAGTCAGCTACATAAGGCATCATTGCAAGGTGTCTTGCTCTTTTTACAGCAGTAGCTATCTTTCTTTGATATTTTAATGAGTTTCCGGTAATTCTTCGTGGAAGGATTTTGCCTTGCTCATTTACAAATTGGATTAAAAAATCAGCATCTTTATAATCAATATATTTGATTCCAAATTTTTTAAACCTACAGTACTTTTTCTTTTGAGACCCAATATTAGGATTACTCAAAAATTTAATATCGTCTTTAGTTGCCATTTTTTACTTTTTTAATAATTAACAATTATTCCTCTGTAGAACTAGTTGTTTCAACTGTTTCCGTTTGAGCGGATACATCTTCAGCAACAGTTGCTTCAGGAACCGAAACATCAGATACGGTAGTTTCTACAGCCGCTTCTTCTTTTACTTTAGGAACAAAAGTCGAAGACTCATGAGGAGTCACAGGTGCCGGTGGAGCAATTGGTTCTAAAGTTGTAATCGGCTTAATTCTCTTCTTGGATGCACCGATTTTACCTTCTCTCTTATCAGCATTATATTTAACGCCAAATTTATCAAGAGCAGCAGTTAAGAATCTCATGATTCGTTCATCTCTTCTAAGTGCCAGTTCTAATTTATCAATGACGGTTCCATCAACAGATTGAAACTCGATACAAAAATAAACACCCGAAGAACGTTTGTTAATAGGGTAGGCAAGCTGACGCAAGCCCATCTCATCTGTATAAACGATTGTACAGCCTTCATTGGCTAACATATCGAGATACGTCTGAGCTGTCGTTTTAATTTCATCGCCCGACAGAACTGGATCAACGATGAAAGTTACTTCATAATTTCGCATGAAATATTTTTATTTAGTTAAAAAAATTAAGGGTGCAAAGGTACATCATAAATACCTTAGATTCAAGAATAAACTAAATTAATTTTATAATAATCCAATGATTTACTGAAAGATATGAAATTCTACTCAGTATTTTTGTGGTTATACTGTCTCCAAATTGAAATTACCATTCTAATTGGTAGAATTGCCGACACAATAATGCTACCAACTCCGAAAAATATGGTTTCTGATTTAATGTAATTGGTCATATTGTCATTTTCAAGCGCTGAAAATTTCTCAAACAATGATTGTAACCCTTGTTCATCCATAAAATTCCTAAAATTGTTGAAATAATAATTTAGTACTATGACCAAGGGAATAGAAATAGTCAATAATGCCAATTTAAAGAGGTAAGAACCAGAAATGAAGGTGAATTTCAAATAAAATACATACCTAGTAAAACTAAGAAAAACAAAAATGAAAGCAATATTGATCCAAAGAAATGGGTAATTTGGCGATTTTTGATAAATTGGGAACACAACTAAAAAACAAATCAGGAAAACAACAAAATTCCATAAAATCTCAAATGCTAATTTGAGTTGAAATTCATTCTTTAAATTTATCATCTAAAATTCGTTTGAGGTAAAAAAAGCAAATTATAAACCTCAAAGGTAAACAAAGTAAGATATAGAAAACGGATTAATCATCTAGATTAGTTGCCAATTAGGATAAAAGCGATAAATACCATAGAATCATACCAATACACTCATTAGCAACTTTTTGAACAAAGTCTTCATGTTGCCACTTAATAATTTAACCGTTCTCAAATTGAAATATAACGTTTCAACTCCTGAGTAAACTTGCCAATTCAGAATCCTGAAATATTATATCCCATTTAATTGAACAACTTTACATGTTACACTAGTACTTTGGGTTTTTGTTGTTAATCCATAGGATTTATTTAATACTACTAAGGAATTATATTTCTAATAAAGAAGATATATTAAGATAAAAGAATAAGCTGGTTTATGTGTCTTTATTTCTGAAGGAATCTGGAACACGTAATTAGGTTTTATTAAAACAGAAATTAGTTTATTTATATATATGCCCATAAAACAACATACCCCATCCGTTTGTACTAACAGGGTATATACTATTATAAGTTGGCATGGACATATGTTAACAGCCGTTTACAGTCTGTTTAGGGAGGCTGTAGTCAGCATCTTGCTCCAGGAGCAAGACTGTCCCAAATGCCCTAAAAACAAAAGAGCCTGATCAATTAAGATCAAGCTCTCTGTTATTTTAAGTTGGCAGCGACTTACTCTCCCACCTTTCGATAGTACCATCAGCGCTGAGGGGCTTAACTGCTCTGTTCGGAATGGGAAAAGGTGTTTCCCCCTCGCTATTGCCACCAACATCTCGTTATCAGTAAATGATAGATTTCTCTTTTCATCTACCAACCTTTATATCATTATTGACAGTAGGAATAGGTATAAAAATTTAAGGAAGCTTTCGGGTCATTAGTACTACTCGGCTAAACCCCTCACGAGGATTACACCTGTAGCCTATCAACGTAGTCGTCTTCTACGTCCCTCCTCTTACCGAAGTAAGATAGGAATACTCATCTTAGAGATGGCTTCGCGCTTAGATGCTTTCAGCGCTTATCCGTTCCGAACGTAGCTACCCAGCGGTGCATCTGGCGACACAACTGGTACACTAGCGGTTCGTCCAACACGGTCCTCTCGTACTAGTGTCAGGCCTCTTCAATATTCCTGCGCCCACAACAGATAGGGACCGAACTGTCTTGCGACGTTCTGAACCCAGCTCGCGTGCCACTTTAATGGGCGAACAGCCCAACCCTTGGGACCTTCTCCAGCCCCAGGATGTGACGAGCCGACATCGAG
>JAEUUM010000140.1 GCA_016787375.1 Saprospiraceae bacterium | reverse complement strand
GCAAGAAACAATTTGTGCTCAAGAGCAAATTTCTTTTGGTGAAGGTTTCTCAAAACAGAAATCGATTGTTTTGTCAGCATGGTAGAGGTATATGTTTTTTAATATTATCTTTATGCCTAAATGATATGATAATTGAGTTGGCTGGATAAATATATCAAATATTTTGGGTGGATAATTGTTTTTGGTTCGCTATTGTTTTCTTCATGCAAAGCAACAAAATATCTTCAAGAGAGTGAAATACTTTTGAGGAAACAGAAAATTGTAATGCATCAAACCCAAATAATTGAAAACCATAGAATCCTCTCCTCTGACCTGACCGCACAGCTGAAGCAAAAGCCCAATCGAAAAACATTAGGATTGTTCTACACAAGGATGTGGGTTTATTTTAAGCTTCAAAATTCAAAATCCAATTCCAGTTTTAATAAATGGCTCAGCCGGGTTGTGGCTCAGCAACCCACTCTTGTAGACTCCTTGATAGCAACACAAACCCGGGATGCAATGGCAGGCGTACTATTCAACAACGGGTTTTACGATGGCGTTGTCGAATATGATATAAAACGTATTGGAAACAATAATGCCGACATCACTTACAATGTTTTTCCTGAAAGTCCATTCAAGGTTCGAAACCTAAAATATCGCTCAACCGACACAATCATAGAGGCATTTTTGCCATCTCTTATCTCTAACTCCCTCATTGTAAAGGGCAAAAGATTAAATTCGGCAGATTATGAACTTGAAGCTTTGAGATTAGTAAGATTCTTTAAAAATAATGGTTTTGCAAACTTCAATAAAAGCCATATTTCTTCTCTGCTTGTAGATACTTTTGCCACCAATATCGATATTACTTTGGAAGTTTTGCCACCTAACCAGTCAAACTCTCACCAAAAATACAAATTGAATAACATTCAAATTTTTCTTGATTATAATACCAATAATGCGGGGCAAATGCCCCAAACTGATACCACAATAAACGGAGTAAGACTCCTCTCTTATGCCGACAAGTCTCCTTTTAAGCAATCTGCCATCCAAAAGTTAATTTATTTTAACCCTGGTGATGTATACAACCAGGACAACATTGATTTCACCAATAAAAGGTTAAGCTCACTTCCCTGTTTTAAATTTATAAAAATTAAAACAGATATTGATTCTATTCAAAATGATAAAATCAACATCAATATACTCCTGACTCCCTCTGACAAATATTCTGCAGGTATCGACTACGATCTCAATTGGGAAACAAATACATTTCTTAATCAAGCTTTGATTGGTACAGCAGTGAGCTATAACCATAAAAGTAAAAACATTCTAAAAGGTGGAGAGGTAATGAATCTGAGCTTAGAGACGGGTATTGCCGTAAACCCAAATCCACAGAACAATAACTTCATCAATACCATCGATTTCAAGTTTTCTAATGAATTCAGGATTCCTAAGTTTTCAGGTTTTTTAGGCCTTTATACGGCTTTGACAAAAATTCCGAGTTACAAGCATGCACTGGTAAAGCAAAGTATGCTGACCGATATGCAAAAGCTTGCTACCACTTCAATGTTAACGAGCTACAGCTACACACGAATAATCAATTTATATGACATACAAGCGTTGAATGTTGGGTATGCAATAAATTACCAGAAATCAAACTTCCAAAAATACCAAATAAATCATCTGGGAGTAAGTTTCCTTAATACCAAACTCGATCCAAAATTTGATAGTCTGATATCAGGTAATATATTTTTACAAAGATCCCTTGCTGAAAGACAGCTTTTTACAGGTTTGCTCTTCAGAGATTTTACCTACACTTATGTAAAACCACCAAACAGATGGGCAGAGGATTGGTTTGGTCGAATTAATGTTGAATCATCTGGTGCTGAGATATGGTTGGCTAATACATTAGTAAATGCCTTTAATAAAACAGATGTAAATTTTTCACAGTCATTAAAATTTTCGCAATTTTTCAAATTT
>JAEUUM010000130.1 GCA_016787375.1 Saprospiraceae bacterium | reverse complement strand
GAATTTGAAATAAAAAAAATACTTTCAGACGATGTGTCCCGAGGGAAAGTAGAGTTTTCACTAACCATTCAGGATTCAGAGGATTCAAATGAAGTCAGCATCAATAAAAACCTTTTTAAAAAATATTTCCAAGAACTTAATTCTTTGGCAAATGAACTACATATCGATAAAGGCGATATTTTACAAACCATCTTGAGAATACCAAACGTTATCAGCTCTGATGCTCTTGTAGTAGATGAGAAAGAATGGCTAATCGTTCAAACTGCCATAACTGAAGCGATAAAAGCATTTAATCAATACAGAATTGCTGAAGGTGCAGCAATGAAAACTGATTTAAAGGAAAGATTAAACAACATATTACAACTGTTGGCTAAAATAGATCCACATGAAATAAATAGAATCCATACCTTGAGATTAAGGCTCAAACAATTATTAGAGGACAATCAGTTAACCGAATCCGTTGACAATACCCGGTTTGAGCAAGAAATACTTTACTACCTCGAAAAAATTGACATCAACGAAGAAAAGGTGCGATTAACGCAACACTGCAATTATTTTCTGGAAGAACTTGATAACAGTGAAATTCAAAAGGGTAGAAAACTTGGTTTTATCTGCCAGGAAATTGGTCGTGAAATAAACACACTGGGCGCAAAAGCCTATGCATCAGAAATTCAACGCAATGTGGTAATGATGAAAGACGAATTAGAAAAAATAAAAGAACAAATCGCCAACATTGTTTGATCTATGAGCAAGATGATTATTGTAACTGCACCTTCAGGGGCCGGTAAAACTACTATTGTAAAACATTTGCTAGAAGTTTTTCCGGATCTATCATTTTCTATTTCCGCTACTACCAGACAGCCTCGTCCCCACGAAAAAAACGGTAAAGAGTATTATTTCATAAGCAATGATGAATTTACCAGAAAAATAGAGAACGAAGAATTTATTGAATACGAACAAGTTTATGAGAATCAATACTACGGCACATTACACTCGGAAGTTGATAGAGTTTGGCAGGAGGGCAAGTCAATCATATTTGATATCGATGTAAAAGGTGCATTAAACCTAAAACATTTGTATGGAAGCAATGCGCTTTCAATCTTTATAAAGCCACCTTCTTTCGAAATATTAAAGGAAAGGCTTAAAAACCGTAAAACTGAAAATAAAACTTCACTTTCAAAAAGAATCAAAAAGGCACAATTTGAACTGACATTTCAAGACAAATTTGATAAGGTCTTGGTAAACGACGTACTTGAAAATTCTTTCAAAGAAGCCGAAAATTTAGTCCGTTCTTTTTTGGTTTAATATATTTTTTACTAACTTTCCAACTTCATAAATAAACACACTATGGGTTTGGTTCAATCTTTGGTCACAAAAGGTGTCAAAATAAGCGTAGAATCATTTTTCCAAAATGACTATTCAAATGCAAGGGAAAATAAATTCATTTTTACCTACAAGATTTTTATTGAAAACAACAACCCCTATACAATTCAACTCCTGAGAAGGCATTGGTACATTTTTGACTCAAACGGGACATATCGCGAAGTCGAGGGTGAAGGTGTCATCGGTTTGCAGCCGATCATTGAATCAGGAGATGCTCACACGTATGTTTCCTGGTCACAACTTGAAACAGAAATTGGTCAAATGAATGGCCGGTATCAGATGTTGAACCTAAATGATAATACAATTTTTGAAGTTGAAATACCTTGTTTTCATTTGATTATGCCGGGTAGATTAAATTAGAAATCACTATTATTATGAAATTACCAAAGGCTTTTTGATTCGTTTTGTTTTCCGTTTCAACAATTAGCTTAATGTGAAAAATTTAATTAGAAAGATAGTTGGGTTTGTTTTACTATTAATGCCACTTTCCCAAATCAACGCACAATATTTTGTGCATCCTGATCATGTTTGGAACGTTTTGGTAAGCGGGTTTGGTCCAGAGATATATACAATACGGTACACTTTTAAAGACAGCTCTTTTGTGGATGGCAAACTTAACTTAAAAGTTTATCTTACTGATCAGCCTGATAATGTGGGGTGGCAAGAAATAGGTTCTATCAGAGAAGACTCAATTGGAAAAGTATATTACAAAAGTCAACAATTTGCTATTGAAAAATTAATTTATCAATTTGAAGCCAAATTAGGTGATACTTTAAACTACCCTACAGGTGATGGCAGCGAATCGTGTAAAATATTGGTTACAAATGTTGATACCATTCAATTATTAAATGGTATAAGTCGTAAAAGGATAAGTTTAATGACAATCGCGGAGGAACCTTGGCAACAAAGATTAGGTACATGGATAGAAGGCATAGGTTCAGAATATGGCCCTGTTTATGATG
>JAEUUM010000533.1 GCA_016787375.1 Saprospiraceae bacterium | reverse complement strand
GATTATTTTTTAACTAAAAAAAAACTCTTCCTATCCAATACCGGCAGAATACAAAAAATTAGACCTTGAGCTTTCAAAATATGAGTTGTATAAAAAGTAAAATTTCATGTTGTGTGCGCTAATTTTTTCTAAAATGACTTTAAAAAGAGGGCATTATTTTTTACATCAAACATGGTTGTTCAAGGATTGACGCAGATTATTTGCGCAACATAAAAGCCCAAAAAGCGTTTACAACTTGTTAATTAACTAAAAGTAAAAATGACGGATTTTAAGTTTTCATCAGACGTAGAAGGAATAGACGTTTTGTCAAGATCATACCAAGCCCTATCCAAAGAAATAGGTAAAGTAATCATCGGACAAGACGAAGTAGTAAAATCAGTTATTATTTCTTTGTTCAGTAATGGACACAGTCTTCTGGTTGGTGTTCCGGGTCTTGCAAAAACTTTACTAGTAAGCACCATCTCAGATGTACTTGACCTTGATTTTAAAAGAATACAGTTCACACCGGATTTGATGCCTTCCGATATTACAGGTTCTGAAATTTTGGATGAAAACAGGCATTTCAAATTTAACAGAGGTCCTTTATTCGCAAATATTGTTCTTGCAGATGAGATAAACCGTACTCCCCCTAAAACCCAGGCTGCACTTTTGGAGGCGATGCAAGAACGATCTGTAACGGTTTCGGGCGAGAGGCATCTTTTGCCAAATCCATTTTTTGTTTTGGCAACTCAGAACCCGATTGAACAAGAAGGTACATACCCGTTACCGGAAGCACAATTAGACCGATTTATGTTTAATATTACCCTTGATTACCCTTCATACCAGGAGGAACTTCAAGTAGTAAGGTCTACAACTTCTGATGAAAAAGCAAAATTACAGCATGTTGTGAATATGCAGCAAATTCTTGAATTTCAACATCTTGTCAGAAGAATACCCATAGCCGACAATGTTCTGGAGTATGCTGTGAAGCTTGCAACAAAAACAAGGCCCGGAACTGAAATGGCTACACCTATGGTTAACAACTATATATCATGGGGTGCAGGACCAAGGGCTTCACAATATTTGGTTCTCGGAGCTAAATGTCATGGAGCATTGAGAGGCAAATATTCACCGGACATAGAGGACGTTCAAGCAATCGCTAAAAATGTATTAAGACACAGAATCGTTCGTAACTATAAAGCCGAAGCAGAAGGAATCAACGAAGAGCAAGTAATTGAAAGCCTATTTTAATCGGTTACTTCATTTTATGGTTCTGCCTATTTATTTTATGGTTCTGCCTATTTTGAGCTTACTTTTGCAGTGTCAGTAATGCCTTTCCGATTGATTCGAGAATGTTATTTACATCATCTTTACTGCATGTACCCACAGAAAGTCTGTACCAAGGTTTCTTAGTCTTAGAGCCAAATGCGCTGAAAGGCACCATAGCAACGCGTGCTTCTTCCAATAAAAATTTGGTCACATCAGCAACGGTTTCCAAAGTTTTATTGTCTTTGGTTTTTTGCCCAATCAGGTCAAAGAGAACTGTTAAATATATTGCTCCCTGAGGTTTAAGAGCATCAACAGAATGCCCATGATGTTTCAAGTTTTTAAAACCTTCGTAGAAGCCCTCAAGTCTGAAACTAATCTCTTCATTAATCCAATTTAGGTAGGTTTTTACTTCTTTTTTGGTTTCAAGGAAAGAAGCTGTTGCTTTTTGTTCAGCTTTAGGCGCCCAGGCACCGATATGACCCAGGAGTGACCGCATTTTACCAATTATTTTTTCCGGACCCCATGCCCATCCCACTCTTACACCTGTTCCAGCAAAAACTTTTGAAATGCCATGTATATAAATTGTATAATCGCGAAGCTCTGGGTACAAACTAACCGGGTCAACGTGAGGAGTTTTCTTTGATGCCAGCCCCCAGTATATTTGGTCGTACATGATATAAACTGCCTTTTTCCCTTTTTCTTTCCTTTTTTCGTTTTCTTTAACTACCGCTTTACAAATTGAGCTGAGTGTCTTTTTGCTAAAACAGGTACCTGTTGGGTTTAGTGGAGAACAAAGTGCGATCAAATGCACTTTAGACAGGTATTTTTTAAAGTCTTTTAAAACGGGTAAAAAGTTGTTTTCAGGTGAAGTTTCAACTTCTATTCCTTTACATCCGGTCAAGTGAACGTAATGGTTGTTATTCCAACTCGGAACAGGAAACAAAACTGTATCCTTGGGGTCAAGTAGGGTTTTATATATGGCGTAGATCAGCGGTCTTGATCCACCGGCTACCAGAATTTCATTGGTTGAATAATCCAGTTTACCTTCTTCTTTAAGGTAGTTTTTAATGGCAGATCTAAGTGGCAGAATCCCTTCTCCTGGTGGATAATTAGTCTGATGTTCATCGTAAGCTATTTTTATTTGCTCCGTTAGAGTCTCGGGTATTGGGAAAATATCAGAGTTGTAATCACCGATGGTTAGATTGAAAATCTTTTGACCTTCATTAATTCGTGCATTTATTTCCCAAGCTAACTTGATGATTTCAGAGCCAATAAGATTTTCTGCCATGTGCCCTGCTACGAGGTGTTTCTCCATAAGTGTGATGTTTGAAGTTGATGTTGCTGTGACTCTCCGAAACGAAAGATACAAAATTCAAAGTTGAATTGCCAAGAATCCAACGAAAAAAATATCACTTATTAAAGATTATTAAATTGACTTCGACAGGAATACCGACCAGAAACAGCAAAAACCAATGAATTATTTATCGAACCAAACAGGATTATGGTCTTCCCAATCGCCATTATAGTTAACTGAAATTTCTTCACCAGCTTTAATTGAGGTAAGAGCATAAAAACTTATTGTCTCCTCTTCAAAATCAACTTCGTATCTGGCGTTTGGTTTGTATTCGTGATTATATAATGAACCATAACCGAGAGCTATGGCACATTTCTTTTCATCATCTCCCCACAGAAAATAATAATCATGTAGTTTGGTTTTGTGTATAAGTGGGAGGTCATCTTCACCGCAAACCACAACAGGGCAGATTTCAATGAGATCGCCCTCTTCAATAGGCGCAGAAGTAAAAACACCGCGACCTTTGCGAGCGCTGTGACCGATATACACTGAAGGAATTCTCTGCATCATTTTCTGGACAAATATACACCACCTAAAATTGCTGCCATCCCAACTCCATGATAAAATCCGAGTACTTCACCATCCAGTGTTCCTAAAATAACCGCCATAATTGGGATTATATAGGTGGTCATCGACCCAAAAAGAGCATCCGTTTTTTGTACCAGACCAAAAAATAGAATGGTAGCAATAAAAGTGCCGATGATGGCTAACAAGGCTAGGTATCCGAAAGAAACCCAGGCATCTTGATCAAGTTGAAATTTGCCGATAAAATCTGTATTTAATAAAACGATAAGTGCCGGAATGCCTATTATCTGAAAAGCTACCGCACTCAATACGATGGGATCTTCGTCTTGCAAAAATCTTTTGACAGTATTTACACTCGTGGCATAACACATGGTAGCCATAACAATTAAAAGCCCGTATGAAATATGTCCGGCGGCACCTAAATCTTTACCAAATAATATCAAAATTGAAGCACCGAGCAAACCAAGTAAAACACCGGCAAGTTTTCTGATACTTTTTTGGGTCTTGAAAAATATAATTCCGAATATAAACGTAAAAAGGGGTGTAAGTGAATTGAGAATACCTGAAACTGAACTGGTAACCTGAGTTTGGGCATTAGCAAAAAGAAAGGCCGGAATCCCACTTCCCGCAAGACCAACAATGGCATAATATTTAAAATTTTGCCAGTTTATTTTTTTGAAATGCCAAATAAAAAACGGCAAAAATGCCAGGGAGGCAACCCCCAGCCTGATACTTGCTGTCTGAACAGGGCTAAAGCAAACCAAACCCTTTTTGATAAGCACAAACGAGCAGCCCCAAAGGAGCCCCAGTACCCATAGTGTGATCCAGTGAGAAACGGTTGGTTTTAAATGAGAATGGCTCAAAATAGAGGATTTGGATTTAAATAAGCCATTACAACGTTTCTTTTAGTTGATTGTTTTTTGAAATTCTGACAAAGTATATAGAATTCGAGGATCTCTGTTTGATTTATGTGAAAGTACAATGTTCAAATACCTTTTTATAATTTTCAGCTTTCAGAATATAAAAATATCAATCCCTCACATCATCGTACCGAAATTTGATTAATTTAAAACTTTAATTCAAGCTTCAATCTCATTCTTTCAATATTTTCTTATATTTTTGCATTTCATATTAAAATGAATGAGTTATGGCACAGTTTGAACTAGTGATGCCTAAAATGGGCGAAAGTATAATGGAGGCTACCATCTTGAAATGGGTGAAAAAAGTTGGTGATTCGGTTGATATCGACGAGACAATTCTTGAAATAGCCACGGATAAAGTTGACTCTGAGGTTCCAAGTCCTGCAAAAGGTGTTATAACACAGATTTTATTTCCTGAAGATACGACCGTTGAAATAGGTAAAGTAATTGCCATTATTGCTTCTGAAGGTGCTGGTGAATCTAAAGTTGCTCCAGTATCTGAAGCTCCTGCTCAGCCAACTGTTAAATCAGAGCCAACTCCAATATCGACGATTTCATCCGGATCAACAACAACTGAAACCATTCCAACTACTGCCGGTGGAAAATTTTATTCACCATTAGTCAAAAATATAGCAGAAAAAGAATCGGTTACAATTAATGAACTTGACTCAATAGCCGGCACAGGTGCTAATGGACGGGTTACTAAAAAAGATATCTTAAGTTTCGTTGAATCCAAAGCTAATGGACAATCAGCCATGGTTGTAGAACAAAAGATTGCCCCAATCACGGAGACATCTGTAACTGCAACGCCAGCTCCCAAACCAGCTCAAAGTTATGGTGGAAATGTTGAGATTATTGAGATGGACAGAATGCGAAAACTGATCGCAGATCACATGGTAATGTCCAAACAAACTTCTCCTCACGTAACTTCTTATGTCGAAATTGATGTCACAGACATAGTGAAATGGAGAGATAAGGTAAAAGATAAATTTGAAAAGAAATATGGTGAAAAAATCACCTACACCCCAATATTTGTCCAGGCTGTAGCCAGGGCCATTGCTGATTTTCCAATGATTAATATTTCAGTTGATGGTACCAATCTTATTCGTAAAAAAGACATCAACATTGGGATGGCAGCTGCATTACCTTCAGGTAATCTCATCGTACCGGTTATTAAAAATGCAGATATGCTAAATTTAGTCGGATTAACAAAGAGTGTGAATGATTTGGCAAATAGAGCTAGGGCAAATCAGCTAAAACCTGATGAAATCCAGAACGGTACATTTACCTTAACAAATGTAGGTACATTTGGCAATGTCATGGGTACTCCAATCATCAACCAACCTCAGGTAGCCATTATGGCAGTTGGAGCCATTCGAAAAAAACCGGCTGTTGTTGAAACACCTTATGGCGATATGATTGCCATAAGACAATTGATGTTTTTGTCACTCTCTTATGATCATAGGGTGGTTGATGGATCACTCGGTGGATCATTTTTGAGGAGAGTAGGTGATTATCTCGAAAAATTTGATGTTAATCAAGAAATATAGTGTCTGCGACTAAAAGTTTGGGTGCTTGTATCAAGTTGATAATAGCCGTTATTCTGATTCCTTCTTTTGCTTCAGGTCAATCTTTTAAAGATCGTAAAAAGGATGGACTTGAACTTTTAAGATCAGGCAATTATAGTGAGTCGGTTGAGATTCTTGAAGACCTGTACAAAAAGCAGCCATCTGACCCTGAGTTGAGTTATGCTTTAGCAAAAGCTTATTTAGAGAGCAACAATACAGGTGAATCAATTGCTATAATTGATATGGTTCTTCCAAATAACAAAAAATTTGAAGCTGATTTATTACTCTTAAAGGCAAAAAATAAGCATCTCCAACACGATTTTGATTCAGCAATTAGATTTTATAAAGCCGCACTTTCAAAAAAGACGTTTGATAAAAATACTTCCTCCGCTATTAAAGACCAAATTTTGAGATGCGCAACCGGACTAAGGCTCTCAAAATCAATTGATAAAAGCATAATTGATAATCTGGGTGAGCAAGTTAATTCGCAGTATGACGAATTTGCTCCTCTTCTAAGTCCTAATTATTCATCTAAGCTTTATTTTGCATCCGCCAATAATAAGAGTAATGGTGGGAAACGAAATGATCAGGGGTTGAATGATAAATTTGGGAATTATTGCAGTGACATTTATACCACTTACCTTTCAAACGGAACATGGACCAACACAGAACCCATTTCATATATGATCAACGGTCCTCGAAATGAATACATCTGTGGATTCACAAGAAAAGGCAGGGAAATGTACATTTACCGAGGGTTTACATTATTCAGTGGTGAAATACTTGTTGATACATTTCAAAAAAATATTGATCAAATGATCAGTCCGAGGTATTTTGATGGTCCACTCGAACCTGAAAAAGGTGATAAAGACCTTTGTTTTGTGAATGATTCTGTGGTTTTATTTTCGAGCAACCGCCCCGGTGGTCAAGGAGGTTTCGACTTGTATATTTCAAAAAGAAATGAAAATGGATGGACCATGCCATTAAACATGGGTAATGAGATAAATTCAGCTTATGACGAGGTAACTCCATTTTTAAAAGCAGATGGAACTGAGCTTTACTTCAGCAACAACGGTTTGAATAGCATAGGCGGTTTTGATATTTTTAAGAGTAAATTTGATGCGAAGAGCAATAAATGGACCAAACCGATAAACCAAGGTTTGCCTCTGAATTCAGCTGGAGACGACATGTATTTTTCCATATCAAATGAAGGATATTATGGATATTTTGCATCTTCGAGGATTGAATCATACGGCAAACGTGATATTTTTTCAGTTTATTACTCAGCACCTTTTTCTGAAACTAATTCCGTTGGTGTCGCAGATGTTTCAACCATTATTCCACCGGATGTCGATTTGAAGCAAAATGCTAAAACAAGAAATACAGACCCTGATAATCTCGAACTAACTCCAATACTTGGTGCAGAAGGGAGCAATAGTCTTGAAGTATTTCCGCTTTTTTATGAAGATGAGTACAATTTGCTCACTGAAAAAAACATGAAATTACTTGATGGCTATTCTAATGCCCTGATAGAAAATTCAGTTTTAAATGTTGTGCTTTCTTGTCATTCTGCAACAAAAGACAACCCCAAAATTGAAGCTTACTTATCTCTCAAACGTGCAGAGCAAATCAAGGATTATTTGTTAAAAAAGGGTGTAAACCCTGAGCAAATATTGATTAGAGGC
>JAEUUM010000119.1 GCA_016787375.1 Saprospiraceae bacterium | reverse complement strand
AGTTTAGTTATATTAACCTATTTTTAACATAACAAAATGTGGTGTGATTGCGTCTAATGATTGTAATTTTACAGGACATTTAAATGATTCATAAAATGAAATTAATCAACAGGGCTCTAGTTTTTTCTCTTCTTAGTTTGTTTCTTTCCCTTACTTCTTTTGGCCAAAAGGGTTATGAGATCAAGGTCAAGTTAAGTAACTACAGTCAAGAAAAACTTATTCTTGGTTTTCAATTGGGAGATAAATCATACATTAAAGATTCAGCAATGGTTGATAAAAATGGTTGGTTTACCTTCGAAAACAAAGAAACTTCTCTTGATCCGGGTGTCTATATTGTGTTGATGAAACCTGATAATCAATATTTCCAAATACTCATTGATGATAACGATCAACATTTCTCATTCGAAGCTGATGGAAAAGAGCCACTTAAAACTTTGAAAACAAAAGGAAGCAATCAAAATAATCAGTTTTATGAATACCTAAGATTTCTTGATAAAAAGAGAGTAGATGCCGAAGGTCTAAAAAAATTGACAGGTCCTGAAAATAGCGAAAGTGTCAAAAAGAAAGCAGAAGATGAATTAGAAAAGATTAACAAAGATGTAAGAAAATATCAGGACGAACTTTGTTTGAAAAACCAAAATACCCTAATGGCAGCCTTGATCAAGGGAAGTCAAGATATTGAAGTTCCCGAGTTCAAAAATTTGCCGGACAGTTTGAATAAAATTGCCCGCTATTATTATTTCAAAAACCACTATTTTGACAACATAGAACTAACAAATAAAAAGTTGTTAAAAACAAACGTCCTTTTCCAAAAAGTCGATTACTATGTGCAAAAACTCTGCGTGCAGCACCCGGATACAATCAGTGCTGGTGTAAACAGAATTTTGAATTTAATGCATCCAAATGAAGATATTTTTAAGTTCTACTTAATTCATTTCTTAAATTATTATGCAAAATCAAATATTGTCGGCTTTGATGCAGTATATGTAAATATTGTTGAAAATTTTTACGCCAAAGGTCTAGCTCCTTGGACAGAAAAAGATCAACTTGACAAAATAATGAAAGAGGCACGTCAACTCAAACCTATCTTAATAGGAAAACAGGCTCCAAATATCAAAATGTTTAAGGAAGATGGTTCAACAATCAGTCTTTATGATGTTCAATCCGATTTTGTGATTTTATTATTCTGGAATCCTGATTGTGGTCATTGTAAAAAAGAGATGCCACAAGTAGTATCAATGGAGAAAAAATACAAGGACAGAGGAGTGAAGATTTTTTCTGTTTGCACAGCTTTAAGAGACAAAGTGAGCACTTGCTGGGATTTTGTAAAGGAAAAGGAGATGCAAGATTTTTTAAATGTTGTAGACCCGGATGTTTCAAGTGGCTATTACAGCATGTATAAAGTTCAACAAACGCCCATGACCTTTATTTTAGACAGGAACAAAAAAATCATCTCAAAGAGAATATCACCGGAGCAACTAGAAGAAGTAATGGATCATTTTGTGACTGAGAAGGAACGCGAAATGAAGTAATGGCTGGAGTTATTTAAAACTTAAAGTTGTCTTACTGTCTGGTAAAAGGAGTTAACGACTGGTCTGCAAATTCCGACTTTTTATAATTGAAACTTGCAGCTATTGCAATCATTGCAGCGTTGTCAGTGCAATATTCGAACTTAGGTATATGAACTTTCAGGTTCATTTTATCACCTAATTCAGTAACTGACCTCCTTAATCCTGAGTTGGCTGATACACCGCCTGAGATTCCAATTTCTCGAATATTATACAGCTTAATAGCTTTTATTAATTTATTAATGAGTATGGAAATTATTCTGGATTGAATTGATGCACAGATATCATTTATATTTTCCTGGATAAAATTGGGATCTTCTGCTTGACGTTCCTTAATAAAGTATAATATGGATGTTTTAAGGCCTGAGAAACTAAAATCTAAGCCTGAAATTCTTGGTTCCGGAAAAGTGTAAGAATCCTGACCAAGGGAAGCGAACTTATCAATTAATGGCCCAGCGGGGTATCCAAGCCCCAAAAGTTTACCGGACTTATCAAAAGCTTCTCCTGCTGCATCATCGATTGTACTTCCTAGTATTTCCATCTCAAGATAATCTTTAACCAATACTATTTGGGTATGTCCACCTGAAACTGTCAGATTCAAAAATGGAAAATTAGGTTTTGGGTCATCAATAAAATGTGCTAAAACATGGGCTTCCATATGATGAACATCCACTAATGGGATGTTTAAAGCCAAAGCCAGTGATTTTGCAAAACTAACTCCAACAAGCAATGAGCCCATTAAACCGGGACCGGATGTCACAGCTACACAGTCTATATCATGGAGCGTTATCTTTGCTTGTGATAATGCGGCAGAAACAACCGGTAAAATATTTTGTTGATGGGCTCTTGAAGCAACCTCAGGCACTACACCTCCATATTGTTCATGTATCACTTGGGTAGCGATTACATTACTGAGGATTTTTCCATCAGCTAAAACAGCAGCTGATGTATCATCACAGGAAGATTCAATAGCAAGTATAACAGGATTACTTTTTGGCATCATAGCACAAA
>JAEUUM010000525.1 GCA_016787375.1 Saprospiraceae bacterium | reverse complement strand
TTTTGAGAAAGCATTAATGCAAGAGCACTTTAATGAAAACTACCTTGAATCATCAAAATTTCCTAAGGCAATGTTTAAAGGAAAGATCGATAATCTAAAAGACATCAATTTCAAGAAAGATGGAACTTACAAAGCTAATATCTCAGGCAATTTAACCATTCATGGTGTAACTAAACCGGTAAAAACCACTGCTAATTTTCAGGTGAATGGTCAACGTATAAATGCCACAACAGATTTCTCGGTTGTTATGAAAGATTATAAAGTTTCTATCCCTTCTTTGGTAAAAGATAAAGTTGCGAAAACAGCAACTATTCAAGTTGAAGCAAATTATCAACAATTGAAGAAATAAATAAAAAATATTTTAAGGAGGGTGAAGGAAGCTTCACCCTCCTTAATTTTATACCGTATAAAATTCACTTTTTCAAATTGATGGTATTGAAATGCCATTCACTCCAATTGAGTAAGTTCATCACTTATCAGTAATTGGCAATCTGCCCAAAAAATATTTTAACCAACTTTATCGCAAAATTGGCATTCAATCAACGCCACATGGGTTAATCAGAATTTCATTATTCATTCTTCCACAAAACAAAAGATGACAGCAATTAATTTGAGATTGCAACCCTTTGAAGGTTTGCTTTGATGGTTGCATTTTTTGTAAAAACAGATTAATTGGCAACCAGCCTTAAAAATAGCCAATCTTCAGGATTTGAGACTAAAACAATAGGGTATATTTGAAGTGTTTTGCGCAAACTCAAATGATACAAATTTGAGACCTTGTCCCACTGAAACCAACGAAAAGTGGTCGGATCGAGACAACCGTTTTAGAGTTAATAAATCAATGGTATTTATAATGATAAAATAAAAAACCCTTGGCTGCGCTTTTCAGTCAAGGGTGAGTCTCATTTGGAAAACCTCAGGTTGAAAGAGATTTGAAAAACAAGAGATAGTAATCGTTGTTTTGAAGATACCCTCATTTTAAATTCCGTTGCCTGAGTTCAAATTATTTTTTACAATTTTAATATTTTTATTTCTGTTCTTCTGTTGATCTGATGTTCATCCTCAGAACAATTGACTCCATCCTCACAATTATTCTTTAATAACGATTCTCCATAGCCTGCTGCTCGAAGTCGTGAGGCTTGTATTCCTTTTTGGATCAAGTATTTTACCGCTGAATCAGCGCGTTGCTGAGACAGTTTTTGATTATAGCTATCCCTGCCTCTTGAATCAGTATGAGATGAAAGTTCTATTTCCATTTCCGGAAATTCTTTGAGTAGGTCTACCAGCTTATCAAGAACCTTTGCTGCATCTTTTCTGATGGCAAATTTATTGTAATCATAGTAGATATCTTTAACTTCAAAAGATCGGCCTGCTTCAAATTTTTCTGATTCGTTTCCAAGTAATGCAGCGCTTAGTTGTTTTCGTTTATCATTAATTTTATAAGGGGTAAGGTGAAAATCCTTAATTATTGACTTATCACTTCTACAAAGTATTTCATTTTTATGAAAATCATCCTCATTTTTTAGATAATCGGGTTTCGTCACGCTGAATTTATAATCATTTGCACAAAGCAGTGTGGTGCTGTAAGAACCATCACTTTTGCTTCTGAGAGAACGTACCTCCCCGGTAGACAGATTGGTTATTAGAATTTCCGCATCCTGAATGGGCTGGTCTGTTGAACGGTCTACAACATTACCCCTCATTGGTTGATAAGTTTCCGGTTCTAAAAAAATTATGGATTTTGATGGATTGCCTACCATTTCTTGAGTAAGAAATTTATGATTGGGTTTATAGCCGTCCTTTTCACACTCTATAAATTTTGTTTCTTTACGAGTAACTTCTTTACCTATTTTACCTTCAGCATTTGTTAGAAATGCAAAACTTTCCGATTTTTCATTAAACAAATTCACTTTAGCATCTGCAATCGGTAAAGCACTTTCTTTGTCAACAACAGAAATTGGAATTAATCCTTCAAGATTTTCACTTAATCCCTTATATTCAGGTTTCAAGACCCAATGATATATATCATCTTCTCCGAGTCCACCTTCTCGATTTGAAGCAAAATAACCTTCTTGTCCAGACCTAGCCCCGGTATAACTTAAATCATCTCTTATTGAATTAAATGGCTGTCCTAAATTAACAGGAGAAGTCCAAAAAAATTCATTGCCATTTTTAGTTGCTGAAAAAATATCCAAACCACCCATTCCTTTTAAACCATTGGATGAAAAGTATAATGTTCCTTTAACATCAAGGAAAGGGAAAATTTCGTTGCCGGAGGTATTTATTTGTTTACCCAAATTAATTGGTTTTGTCCAGACATTATCTCTCTTGAAACAAACATAGAGATCCATGCCCCCTTCTCCATCGGGCATATCTGATGCAAAAACCAATACGTTTCCATCAGCTGAAAGTGCAGGGTGACAGTTATCATACTCATCGCTGTTAAACGGGAATGGATCTGTATTCACCCAACCTCCATTTTGAAATTTTGCCGTGTAGATCTTTAAATCTTTGATT
>JAEUUM010000522.1 GCA_016787375.1 Saprospiraceae bacterium | reverse complement strand
AAAAGGTATTATTAAAGGAGTTGAAAAAGTGGGAATTGTTTTAAAGAAGCATTTTCCTAAATTGCATGATGATGAAAATGAACTTTCAGATGATATCATATTTGGAGATGTTTAAAGCTCCGAAAGTGACTATGAAGCTATTTGTCAAAACCATCGTTTTGTTCATTTTTTTCTTTCAAGTGCCGCTTTTGGTCACTGGCTCAGATTTTCCGCCAAAGCCTAAAAATCTCGTAAATGACTACGCAGGAATTCTAAACAATCAGCAAATCAATGATCTTGAAAGGAAACTTGTAGCATTTGATGATTCAACATCCAATCAAATAACTTTAGTTACTGTTAAAGATTTAGGTGGATATGAGGTTGCAGATTACGCTGTAAATTTGGGTAATCAGTGGGGTGTAGGTCAAAGTGGAAAGAAGAATGGAATTGTTTTCTTAATTGCACCCAATGAACGAAAAGTAACGATTCAAACTGGTTATGGACTTGAACCCGTTCTGCCGGATATCATTGCAGGGCGAATCATAAGAGAGCAAGTTGCACCCTCCTTCCGAAATGGAAATTATTATGAAGGTATTGACAAGGCTATTGATGCCATCATCCTTTATACAGGATCTGAATTTAAAGCTGAGCCGGAAGCAGACAATCCTTATCTAATCCTATTTTTAATACTTGGTTTTTTACTGTTGTTGCTGTTATTTGCTTATCTGACCCGCAATATGACTTCTCAGTCAAGACAAATAATAAGAGGTGGCGGGCATAGCTGGAACGGTGGAGGTAGCAACTGGGGAGGAGGCTTTGGTGGATGGGGAGGTGGCTCATCAGGTGGTGGTTCATCTGGAGGTGGAGGTTTTGGTGGATTTGGTGGTGGCAGCTTTGGTGGTGGAGGAGCCAGTGGAAGTTGGTAAAATACTGGTATGTTTATTGTTGATTTACATAGTATTTGTGGAGCAAGAAAACATAAAATAATTTTAATTAAAAATAAATCATTCAAGCAGTTTCATTGTAGTACCTTTATACCAAGAATCCCTTAGCCATGTTCGATGTAATTCTTAGTTTCATAACTGCCTTTACGCTCACGTATTTTGCGATTCCCTCCATAATTAATGTAGCCAAGGTAAAAAATCTCTGTGACGAGCCGGGTGAAAGGACATCTCATTCAAGGAGTATACCGACATTGGGAGGCGTGGCAATTTTTGCCGGGGTATTGTTTTCAATTATTTTTTGGACCCCTTTTTCAGACTTTGGTGAGTTACAATACATTTTATGTTCGTTTGTAATAATTTTTTTAATTGGCGTTAAGGATGACATCATTTCTTTATCTCCAACAAAAAAATTTCTTGGTCAGTTATTCGCATCACTTTTGCTTGTGCTTAAGTCTAAGATAACCATTCCGTCGCTTTTTGGAATATTTGGGTTTTATGACCTGCCTTTTTGGGTCACCATAATTTTCTCGGTGTTTGTTATAATGGTAATCATCAATGCGTTTAACTTAATTGATGGTATCAACGGACTCTCAGGAAGCATTGGTTTGGTTATTTCTCTGACTTTGGGTAGTTGGTTTTTATTGATAGATAAGATTGAACTTTCAATATTAGCGTTTAGTCTTGCCGGGTCACTGATAGCATTTTTAAAATACAACTTTACACCTTCCCGAATATTTATGGGTGATACCGGCTCCATGTTGATTGGGTTGATCACTTCAACACTTGTTATAGAATTTATCGAATACCATCATGAATTTCCGAATGGCCCATTCTCATTTCAAGCAGCTCCGGCGGTAGCATTCGGTATGTTGATTCTTCCGTTATTTGATACCTTGAGGGTTTTTGTAATTAGAGTATTAAAAGGTAAATCTCCTTTCCAGCCTGATCGCAACCACATTCACCACATGCTTATTGATATAGGACTTACCCACATGCAGGCAACAGGAATTTTGATATTGGTAAATATTATTTTTATTGTGATCGTCGCAACCCTTCAGGATTTGGGAAACATAAGCGTCATAGCAATAACCATTTCCTTGGCTTGGATTTTAACCACTTATTTATTTTTTGTTTACAACAAAAAAATAAAGTCAGATGTCAAGTCCTCCAAACCTGAGAAAGCATTAACCCATTGATTTCCGTTAAATTAGGCCAAGGATACTTCCAGTCCTATTAAAACGTCATCAAACAACTCAATTTTCTCTACTGCCAATTCATTTACAGAAACCAAGCTGTTTGCGAGAGTCTCTGTGCAGATGTACTCTGAAAATTTTTCTATGGCTGCAGAAACTGCTTCGTTTGCTTCTACCTTAACTTGAATTCTATCAGTCACATTGAATTCTTTTGATTTGCGTATATTCTGGATTCTGTTCACAAGTTCTCTGGCAGTTCCTTCATTGATAAGTTCTTCATTTAGTGTCACATCGAGTGCTACTGTGAGGTCTCGATCATTGGCAACTTGCCAGCCTGGAATGTCATTAAAACCAATCTCGAAATCCTCTTGCTCCAACGTATAGGTTGTTTCACCAATGTTTAGGGCATAAAATTTTTGTTTTTCAATTTGATTAATTGTTTGTTGGTCAAATTGCGAAATCATCTCTGCAGCAACTTTCATGTCTTTGCCAAGTCGTTTTCCGAGGGTTTTAAAATTTGCTTTTATGTTTTTAGTTATAATACCGGATGTGTCTTTTACAAACTCAAAAGATTTAACATTGACCTCTGCCATTATCAGGTCCTGTACAGCTTCAACCTGTGTTTGAAACCTCTCATCCAGCACGGGTAATAAAGCTTTGAATAAAGGTTGCCTAACCCTTATTTTTTCTTTCTTACGGATAGAAAGTATAAGAGACGATATTCTTTGAGCATAATCCATTCGTTCTTCAAGCAGTTGATCAATGGCATTTTCTGATTCTTTGGGAAAATCTGCTAAATGAACTGATTCAAATACTTCTTTCTTTGTAACGTTATTCAAGTTTTTGTACAACCAGTCTGAGAAAAATGGTGCTACCGGAGACATCAATTTTGAAATCGTAATCATGCACTCGTACAAGGTTTGGTATGCAGCTATTTTGTCCTCTGTAT
>JAEUUM010000025.1 GCA_016787375.1 Saprospiraceae bacterium | reverse complement strand
ACCCACCCTTCAGGACCAAAGCTAGTTTTAGCATATATACATTTACCTAGTAAATTATATAAGCTTATTCCTTCAATTGGTGTTTCAGACTGAATATTTAATTCTCTGGTTGCTGGATTAGGATATATTGTTGTTTCCCTGAGATTGTTACTTTGGGTACTTGTTATCAATACGTTTTCATTTTGAAAATCGGTTCCACAATCATCAGTCAAGTTATGTGTAACATTGAAATTTCCACTGGTTTGAAAAATATGAATTGGCTGCATATCCATTGAAGTAGAACCATCTCCGAAATTCCATAAATGTTTGGTATTGGCACCTTGTTGTATCGGAATAAATTCAATTGTCTTTCCATTTTTATTGTAACTGAATTTGGCATCAGTCAATGGGGAGGCATCTAGTTCGATAAATACTGAATCTGCGTCAGTAATGGTGGCTACTTTCAGCTTAATTTGTTTGGTGCCAGGGGTAGAGTAGCTAACTAAGTGTGGTCCTTGACCGGACTCAGACTTTGGTATAGAGCCCTCTCCAAAATCCCATAAATAAGTTGAATTAGGAGAATATTTAGCATAAAATTCTAATGGTTTCGAAATTCCAACACAATATTTATCAACTTCACCAATAATAACTGCTTCAGGTTTTATCTTGTTAACTAAACGAATATTGTCTAACAGGAGCGAATTGCCATAGCCTGAAATATTTCTAAATCTGAAATTCGGTACCTGACCAAGGTAATTTTTTAAATCAATATAAATGGTTTTCCATTGTTTAGGTGAATCTGGTACAAAAATCTCATCCATATCACTTACCGTGTGTAAGGTCGAACCCCCATCGTAAAACAAAGTTTCATCATAGCTTTCCCCACAATTTATTGAAATTTCAACTTTCAATGAATCATTATAATCTTGATCAAAACGAGTGTAGGCATAGTCAAAGCTGAGAAAAGCCTCAGTTTCATCCAAGAGATTAAATTTTTGTGTGACCAGATCATCAAAACTTCCTTCTAAAATATTGTTGAAGTTATTCATCCACGCTGCCTTTGTTAATTTCCCACTTGAGCCGACACAGCTTATTGTGTCCCAATTTACCTGAATGTCATTTGTAACCACTGTCCAATAGTTTGGTGGAAACTCCTCATTTTCAAAATCTTGTTGATAAGGAAGCACTGTTCCGGTTGGATTTTGAACTTGATAATCTACATGAAATTGGAGAGTATCATTATATCTGGCTGTTTCACCAGGTGCATCGCACCATAATCTCACATCAATGTTATAATTTTTTGAAACCAAAAGGGTATCGAATTCTATTTCTATAGATTTTCCCGGTATGATGCTTTGTTCAAATAATTTGCTTTTGATATCATTCTCTCCCGTTTTGTAATGAATGGTTATTTTTTCAATGGTATCTGAGCCTTCATTTTTTAAAACTGCTTTGAATATTTGTACAGACTCTTCACAGAAGATTTTTGAAGTTATCAGACTAGTATCGGGTAAAACCGATAAATCGATGGCTTGTACACAATTAAAAAGCTTATAAATAGGTTTAGCAACACATCTTTTACCCTTAATCCCTGTACCTGTAATCGGCATCACGCTTATCCATCTTTCGAACCCGGGATAGTTGCTGAAAGTAGCATTATTGGTAGATACCGTATCGAATGGCTCCATATATTTTGCCTTTAGATCAAACAAAACATATTTTGTTGCACCTTCTATTTTTTTCCAGTGTATTGTCGCACTGTCCGGACAAATATTGTCTATAAACAATGTATCGATTTGGTTGAGAATTGTGAAGGGTGCCTGAGTTACATGGCTTTTTCCATTTCTGTTTATTCTCAAAAAAATGCTATCAGTTGGAATTGCAGGAGCGTCCCAGATCGTTTTTCTGAGATTTCCGCTTACTGTTTTTATAAAATTCCAGGATTTACCATTATCAGTGGTGTAATCCATAGTAAAATCTCCTGAAGCCTCTTCTGCATCCCATTGAATTTTGATTGGTTCTGATTGATTAAACGATTCCCCGCCATTTGGGTAAACTAAAAATGGCTCTGCATTTGTTATTTCATAAACCAACCAAACATCAATATTTTGAAATGGAATTTGATAACCGGAAAGCTGAATGGTGTATTTACCTGGATTAGGGTTGTTTATCTCTACTTGTTCCATGTTGTTGAGATGATCAATACCGTTTGTTGCCGGTGATGCGAGCAATGTAGAGTTTTGGGAGTGATCCAAGGTATATGGCAAAGAAACGCCGCCGTCAGGCTTTGTGATTTTCATGTCAACATCATTAACCAAAGCTTGAGTTGAAAGCAAGGAAGATTCTTTGTCCGCCCAATAAATCATTACCCTGAGACTTGAAGAATTTTCTGGAACTTCCAGACTTATTTCTTTTTCATCGTTTTGAGAAATTGAAATTTTTTGAAATCTTTTGTCTTTTATTAACTCATATGCCCTGCGTGCATTAACCTGCCCCCAGCCATAAGCAAAATCAGGTCCCTTCGTGCCCAAATCGGTGGCGGTATTTAGAAGGGTTGCTTTCATCAAAGCAGAACTAGGAATTTCATTGTTATTCAAATTTTTGTAGGCTTGAATTAGCTGAGCAAGTACTCCGCTTATTCCTGGGGCTGCTGCGCTTGTTCCACCACCAAAGTCTATGGTATTGTTTGGATAAGTTGACAATTGTCCGGCACCATTTGCACAAATATCCGGTTTAATTCTTCCATCTGTGGCCGGTCCTCTACTGCTTGAACTTTCAATAATTCCATCTTGATTCAGGTTACCCACCGCTATTGAGTTTTTTCCCATCTTATGGCCTCCGGTTATGTTACCCCATCCCGGTCCTGCACCATAGTTGCAGTCTAACCCACCGGAATTTCCGGCAGAAAACACATGAATCAAATCTGGGTTTTCATAAATCTGTTTGTCAGTGGTGAGTGAGTTTATGGTATAACCATCGTTACAACCATCGCTGTACGAACTTGAAGTTATAACAACATTTTTTTTGTAATACAAATCCATTGTTTCATCCATAAAATCAGATTCGTAATCAGTCAGGTATAGAAAAGCACCTTTTGCTGTTCCGGTTACGTCAGGATTTAAATTGCCAGCACCAATTAAGATTCCTGAAACCATATCCCCATGTGTTGAAAAACTACTGATTCCACTTGCATTGGATTGGTCAACTCGCCCCTTATAGTCAATATGTGGACCAATTTTACCATCATCTCTTACCAGCACATTTACCCCGGAGCCATCATATTTCAGGCCATTTTCAAAATTTTGGTCAATATTGTTTGTCCTGTGTAAAACACGTGCTCCTGTATCTTCTTTCTCTCCGCGAGGTGAAGGTTTTTCTATGAAAATAACCACAGGGTATGAAGCGAGTATCATGATTTGATCTTCTGTCAAATTACCTGTTAACACATCCGAATCATTCCCGATTTTTGTAAGAAATAAACCCGCTGGCATAATTTCTTGGATAAAAATACTTGTTTTGATGTCAGGGTATATTTTTACTTTTATTTGATGTCTGGAATTCTTAGAGTTGCGTTTCGTTAAAAAATCCTTTTTCAGAGAAGGAGATACTTTTAACTGGGAATTTAAACCAATCATTGACCTGATTTCTCGAATATTTTTGATTGTTACATAGTCACTTTTTTTGAACCAACATAAATAAGAATTCAATCCTAAATATTCAGTAAGATTTATTCCTG
>JAEUUM010000021.1 GCA_016787375.1 Saprospiraceae bacterium | reverse complement strand
CCTTAAAGATTTTAAACGGAACGAAGATTAAACAAGGATTTATTGTCAATGAACGCGATAGAATTATACGAGTCCGAATTTCAGACGAAGATGCCTTCCTTACAATTAAGGGTAGTAATAGTGGCTTGGTCCGACCCGAGTTTGAGTACAGAATTCCATTAGAAGATGCAAATCAATTATTTGAATTGTTCATTTCCGAAAAGATTTTTAAAACACGTTATGAGGTTATGGTGGGAGGTCATTTATGGGAAGTTGATGAATTTCATGATATAAATGTTGGGCTTATATTGGCAGAAATTGAACTTGAAGATGAAAATGAATCTTTTGAGCTTCCAGATTGGGCAGTGGAGGAAGTGACCAACGATGAGCGATATTACAATGTTTATTTGATAAAATTCCCTTTTAAGGAATGGTGATTTTGACTCAAGCAGGAATTTAAAATAAATCAAATTGTGTTATTTTGTACATTGAAGGTCCTGTCGGAGCATTTTTCAACAAATTAACACAGTTTATTTTGCGGGGATTTTAGGTTAAGATTAAATTGCAGATTTAACAGTTTTGTTGTATCTTTGTAGCAAAATTGTTGCATTATGAAAAATATTGTCAATACAATTAAACCTTTTAATACGCGTGGAAGTGTTATTAAGGTATCAGGCAGATCGGTTGTTGGCAATAATCACAAAGTAGCATTGAGTTCAAAGGTTTATCAATGGACAAGTGGAATCGGGCGATTAGATGTTATCAGAGGTAGATTGCCTGTTGAATCTATGATGGTTCTTGGTAAAAGAATGAACTTGCCGATAAAATCTATATTGTCAATTCTAGATTTACCCCAAACAACATACAATAAGAAAAAAGCAGAAGCATCTTATTTGGAAAGTCATAAAAGCGAGTTGGTTGTAATGATAATTGAACTTCTCGATTTTGGTGATGAAGTTTTTAATAATGAAACAGATAAATTTCAAAGGTGGTTAAAAAAACCTAATATTTCACTTGGTGGCAATTCCCCAATTAGTTTTTTAGATACTATTACAGGAATTCAGGAAGTAAAAAACTGTCTTAACAGAATAGAATTTGGAAACTACGCTTAATGAAGGTTTATCGTATTGAAAGAGAAAAATATTTAGAAACCACATTGTCAGGTATAGGGGCATCAATGACCGAGGGATACCGGTGGAATAGCCTAAATACGAAATTGGTTTACACTGCCGAAAGTAGGGCATTAGCCATGCTTGAAATTTCGGTACATTTAGATTTAAATGAAGATTTGCCCGATGATCGATTTTATGTTGAAATAGAAATACCCGATTCAGTTTCCATACTTGAAGTTTTGAGAAATCATCTTCCAAAAGATTGGCAGAGCAACCCACCTGGCTTGGCAACTCAAACCATTGGAGATGATTTTGTGATTCAAAATGAAGCTGCAATTTTAAAGGTACCAAGCGCATTGGTACCCGAAGAGTATAATTATTTAATCAATCCAAATAATTCAGAAGCTTCAAAAATCAAGGTCATTTCTACTACAAAATTAAGATTTGATTCAAGGATAAGAAAATTCAGCTCATTTAAAAGTTTAAAATAAATTCAAGGCTGTATTCCATGTGATTGGAATGGCCGCACTAAAATCAGAATTCTTTATTGCTAACCCAAACTATTTTTTCTTTTTAAAAGGATCGAATTCTTTTAGTTTATCCTTTGCCTTATCAACCTCGGTCTTTGCCTTATCGCCAACTTTATTGCCCAATTTATCACTTGCTTCCTTACCAATTTTGTCTTTTAGGTCGTCGGTTGTTTTTTTAAGAGCATCTTCAAGCTTTTTATTTGCAACTTTAGCCAATGAATCTGCCATCTTATCTGCCTGAGCTCTCGCTTTATCTTTGGCTCTTTGCAACTCCTCTTGCGCACGTCTGTTTATGGAGTCTTTGGCTGAAGAAATTACAGAATTGACACCTGACGATACTTGATCTTTGGCAGATCCACCTTCGATGCCCAAGACGTTAAAACTCAGTTTTGGCGAAATCATACTTCCGCCTAAACCAATAAGTACATTCACAAATTCGCCTGCAGATATATTTAATCCATATTTCGAAGCTTCTTTGCTTAAAAATCCAATACCGGAATAAGCTGCAGAACCTACAGCATTGCTTTCAAGCATTTTGCGAGGTAGTTTGGCTTTAATTTTATAGTCCATATCCTTGTTTAGGCTGTGGGTGCCGCCAATTTTCATAACAATGTTTTTAAAATTATAATCAAACTCTTTTAGCTCAACTGCTCCATTTTTGATAGTAATCCAGTTTTTAGTATTTTTTAATTCAAAATTGTTGA
>JAEUUM010000575.1 GCA_016787375.1 Saprospiraceae bacterium | reverse complement strand
TTTTCAGGTTCTTCAAGTGACCATCTTTTGACGTGATGAGGCCTGAGTGTGGTAGCATCAATTTCGACATAATACAGAAATTTGCTGTCATTGGACCAGTAAACACTGCCGGAAGATTGCGGTATTTTCCAATCAAGAATTTTACCCGAAGCAATATCTTTAAAGCATATTGTGTAGATTCTACGACTTATGGTGTCTTCTGAATACGCAATGAGTTTATTGTCCGGACTGACTTCGTAACCTCCAATTTGATAAAAAGCCTTGCCTTTTGCAAGTTCATTTGCATCAAGGAGAATGGTGAAGTCGTCCATTTGTTCATTGGTAGAACGACCGTAAATTGGGTATTCCTTCCCTTCATCGTATCTTGACTGATAATAATGTCTTCTCCATTTGAATGGAACAGAATCATCCTTTTGTTTAATTCTTCCTATTATCTCTTGATATATTTCAGATTTTAAGGGCTCAATGGATTTTAATTCTGTTTCGGTATATTCATTTTCTGCAATAAGATAATCAATAACTTCTTGGTCTGTTCGGTCATTTAGCCAGTAAAAGGAATCTGTACGGGTGTAACCATGTATAGTTAAATCTTTGGGTTTCTTAGATGCTATGGGAGGATTCATAAATATTAAATTTTGCGCAAATATGAAGAAAGTATAAGATATGTAGTATTAAATTTATTATTATTGGGTTCTCAATTTGACTTTTTGAAACTCAAAGGCTCATATTCACAGATTATTAAATTGTCGATACCAATCATGGTAGGTAGTGCGGCACAAAATGTGGTTGCGTTGAGTGACAGTATTTTTTTATATCACCTGAGTGAACTTGATTTTGCAGCTATTGGTTTTGTGGGAGTTTTTTATCTTGTCATTGCGGGTATAGGATTTGGTTTTACTCGTGGAGGTCAACTTATGATAGCCAGAAGAATGGGTGAGGGGCGCATGAGAGAAATAGGCAGGACATTTTATTCAATGTTTTATTTTGAATTGTTGATGGCTTTATTAATGTTTTTGTTTCTGACATTTTACATAGAGCCATTTTTTAGACTTTTTATCCATTCAGAAATTATTTTGCAAAAGAGCCTTGAATATTTACATTATCGTTCTTATGGGATCTTTTTCAGCTATACAGGGGTGGCCATAATCGCTCTGTATGCAGGAGTTGCAAGAACTCATTTTATTGTGATAGACACCATCATACTTACTTTCCTGAATCTAATTCTCAATTATTTATTGGTCTTTGGTAAATTTGGTTTTCCGAAAATGGGAATTGGAGGATCTGCGCTTGCCAGTACTTTGGCTGAAATAATAGCATTTGTGGCTTTCATTATCTACATTTTATTTGATTCAAAAGCCCGACAATACAGATTATTTAAAATTCCAAATATTGATGTAAAACTGGTTGTTCAGCAACTAAAAATTGCTTTACCTGTGGTTGCACAAACGATACTTGCCTTGGGTTCGTGGTTTTTATTCGTATCTATGATTGAATCACTCGGAGAGAGACCGTTGGCCATTTCAAATTTGATCCGAATCGCATACCTTATTTTAATGATTCCTTGTTGGGGGTTTTCAAGTGGTATTCATACCCTTGCAAGTAATATGATTGGCCAAAAGAAATTTGAGGAAGTAATACCACTGAGTATCCGTACATCTGTTTTGTCTTTTACCGTTTCAATGTTAATCGCTATTCCTCTTACAGTTTGGCCTCATATTTTTATGTATCCCTTGTTAGGTTCTTCTAATCTTGAACTAATCAATGAATCTCGATCAATGTTCCTGGTTTTATTAGGCATAATAGGAATTTACTCGGTGAGTACTATCTTCTTTAACACTATAAGTGGAACCGGTGCAACTGATTTTGCTTTGAAAGTGCAGGCAATTTTGACATTTTTATATCTGCTAACGGTGTTTTATATTGTCAAATATGGGCACGGTGGTGTAATCTGGGCTTGGGCAGTTGAAATTTTCTATTGGGTTATTGTGTTAATAATTAGTGTTATATACCTAAAGACCAGTCGCTGGCATCATTATAAAGTATAATATCTAAAACCTAATCATCTGCAACTTTCAAATTGTTTTAGTACATCGTCATACTTAATAATCCCGTAGTTATTGCCCCAGGCTTGATTGATATAGTTTATTATATTTGTAATATCGCCTTGAGTTAATTTTGGACTTCCTGGCATCGGTTGTTTGAATATCTTACCATTGACATTTATGGTGTCTTTAGTGCCTTTTCTGATTAAACAGGTCAAGGATGATTGATTGTTTTTAAGAAATTCAGAGTTTTTTAGGGGGGGGATCACATTTTTAAGACCGGTTCCATCCGCCATATGGCAATTTTGACAGAAATTTTCGTAAAGTATCCTTCCCTGATGGTAAGTTTCTGTTTCACAAGAACATATAAAAAAGACCAAAAAAACAATAAATAAACTACTCTTTTTCATTCAACAATATTTCAATATCACGAATGAATCTGGTTACATCTTTCTCATCTGTGCCATCACAGAATGACCGAACCCTTCTTTTTTTATCAACTAAAATTAACCTGCCACTGTGATCAAATCCACCCGGGCTATCCGGATCAGTCTTGGCGATACTGTAGTAATCTGTTGCTATGTTGTAAATCGAATCAATATTTCCGGTTACAAAATGCCATTTACTGCTTTTTACATCCAAATTGTTGGCATATTCGCGCAGTCTTCCAATGGTATCGTTGCGAGCATCAATACTGTGGGCTAGCAGCAAAACCCGGTCATCGTTTTTAAATTTATCATAAATCCTAAGCATTTGCTTGGTTACTTTTGGGCATATTGTCGGGCAGTGTGTAAAAAAGAAATCTACTACATATACCTTGCCTTCAAAAGTTTTTTCAGAAACTATTTGAGAATCTTGATTGATAAACTGAAAAGGCCTTACAGAATGGTAAATGGTATCACCATTAACAATTTCTCTTTCTCCTAGAATGGGTAATTTCTTAGGATTGTATTCACAAGCAACCAGACTTAGCAAGAGTAAATAAATGAAAAATCGCATTATTTGGGTTTTTTTACGATGGACTCAGCTTCATTCAATGCACTAATTGACTCTTCCTTCATTTTGGTTAACTTTGACTTTTCAGATTGTAGATATGTCGCTTTATCCTGGGGATTCATGTTTTCTGGAATTTTGAAATCTCTCATCCAGTCCATCATATCATTGTATGCTTTTTCTGCATGCATGGAGGTTTCAATAATGTCTTCCTTTGTCATTCCTTGTGGAATTGAGTCGGGTGTCTCAAGGATGGATTTAAGGGAATTTTGTAAACCATGTAATTTTGTGGAAATTGGCATGATCTCATCATGAAGTGCCATGACTTCATCAAATAATTTGTCGTCCTGTCCACCTTTAACGTTTTTGCAGCCGG
>JAEUUM010000544.1 GCA_016787375.1 Saprospiraceae bacterium | reverse complement strand
ATTTCATTAAATTAATGTTGCCTACCGTCATGCCATTTCTAACCAAATCATCTAAATCTCCTAAAACAACTGTATTGGTTTCCGGAATTATCTCTGTTACAAACTTAGGGCTTCCAAAAGCCAGACCTAAGCCTTTTCGTTGACCAATTGTATAAAACGGATATCCGTTATGTTTACCTAGTATTTTACCTTCAGGATCTACAAAATTTCCACCTGCAAGCGATTCATCTAAGCCGGGAACTCTCCTTCGCAAAAACCCGCGATAGTCATTGTCGGGCACAAAGCAAATTTCATAACTTTCAGCCTTCTTTGAGAGAGATTCGTAACCCATTTCTAGAGCCATTTGACGCACTTCGGGTTTTGTAAAACTACCCAGTGGAAATTTACTTCTACTGAGACATTCCTGACTTAAACCCCACAAAACATAGGATTGGTCTTTGTTGAGATCTTTGCTTTTGGTAATGTATTTTCTGTTATTGAGTTGATTGATCAATGCATAATGTCCCGTTGCAATAAATTCGCAATCGAGTGCATCAGCTCTTTTTAGCAAAGCTGACCATTTGATGTGTGTATTGCAAAGAACACATGGGTTTGGGGTTCTCCCTGCCATGTATTCTGAAACAAAGTTATCAATGACATAATCCCCAAATTCTTCTCTGATATCTACAATGAAATGGTGAAATCCCATGTCTACAGAGACCTCTCGAGCGTCATTTATGGAATCCAGACTACAGCACCCTGTTTCCTTTTTACTGCCCCCTGATCCCGCATAATCCCATGTTTTCATGGTGATTCCAATTACCTCATAACCTTCTTCATGAAGCATGATTGCAGCAACGGTGCTATCAATACCGCCACTCATTGCTACCAGGATCTTTCCGTTTTTACTCATTGTGTTGCAAAATTACTTCTTTTTTAATTTACAAGTTAACAATACTAAAATCTAAAGAATGAAAATCGAAATTGGTTTAACATTTTATCCATTCTCTCGTTTAAATAAACAAAATATTTATATGAATGCAGCAATTTTAGGAGTTGGTTCAAGGGTTAATCATCCTGCATATGGCACAGGTGTTGTGACTAAGTTACATCCGGTAGCATACGAAGTGGTATTTATGCAACACGGCCCGAAGACTGTTGGTAAAGACTACGATAAATGGGAAGTAATTGACCACATCCAACCAGAGGAATCGGTCACCTTTACCGAAGCTGAAAAATCATTGGTCAGAATTCTAAAATCTTGGTCAGATATAAGTGAAGTCGTGCCACTTGGTGATAAGTGGGATGGCGGAATGATGATTTTAAAACCTGGCGAGGCGAATTTATCTTCTAAAGAAATTCCAATTGACGGCTTTTTTCATAAAATCGTTATGATTAGAGATCGGGTGAGGGTTATGGAGCAAAAAATAAACGCACATCCTAAGCTAACAGATGAGGAAAAAGTAGAAATGCAGCAATACGTAACAAGAATCTACGGCAGTTTAACAACGTTTAACATTTTATTTAAAAGGAAGGAAGATTATTTTGTTGGTGAAAAAACAAAATAAGCAATTCAATCTCTATCTACTAAAAAACCCTGAATCAGTGATTCGGGGTTTTTTTATTGAACATATTTATCCGGTTATTGTCTTCAAAAAGATGTAACTTTGTATCTCTTGTTTTTCCCTTAAACCATAATAACTGCTATTTAATGAAGTTTAAAATACTTTTCATCTGGATATTATTTGCGGTGGTGTTTACATCCTGCCTAGAGTTTGTTGACAAATATTCAAAGCTTGCCCCAGGCTATTGGAGGGCAGAGTTATCATTGATTCCAAAGAATATTTCTCCTAACAGAAGCGGGAAGCCATTACCTGAAAAACTTGGGTTGAAATTCGATGAAGTTTTAGAGGGTCAATTACCATTTATATTTGAAGTTATCTATACAAATGATTCTACGTTCTACATCGAAATTATTAATGGTAAAGAAAGAATTAAAGTTACAGACATAAAATATGGCAGAGATCGCAAGACTGCCAAGGATACGGTTTTAATCAATTTCCCCGAATATGAATCTTACATTAAAGCAATCAGTGAAGGAGGCGTAATGGAAGGTGAATTTGTAGTCACAAGCAAAGAAAATTACCGGATTCCATTTTCAGCAAAACAGGGTATAAATACGAGATTTACCGATTTAAAGAAAAAACCTTTTATGGATGTCTCTGGTGCATGGCAGGCAACATTTGACCTAAACACTGATGAACCATACAATGCAATAGGACTTTTTCAACAAAATGCAAACGAACTTACAGGAACATTTAAAACTGAAACCGGAGATTTTCGGTTTTTGGAAGGCACGATTCAGGATAAAAAGATGTATCTATCCTGTTTTGATGGTTCACATGCATTTCTATTTGAAGCAAAAATACAACCCGACAAGACCATTCAAGGCTCATTTAGGTCCGGATTATCAGAACCTTCTATTTGGGAAGCTAAACTAAATCCAAATTTCAGACTTCAGAATCCGGATTCAATTACTAAAATGAATAAGGGCAAAAGCAATATTAACTTCAACTTCACTAATCCATCCGGAAAAATCATCTCCCTTGAAAATCCCGAATATAAGGGTAAAGTGAAAATTGTTCAGTTAATGGGTACATGGTGCCCAAATTGTAAAGACGAAAGTATTTTTTTAAAAGAATACCTTGGTAAATCAGATCAAAACAAACTTGCCGTAATCGGTTTGGCATTTGAAAGGCACAAAGAAATTGAAAAAGCAAATGCGGCTATTGAGAAATACAAATCAGCATTAAACATACCTTACGAAATAGTGGCAGCAGGGACTAACGACAAGAAAGAAATAAGCAACAAACTGGATTTCATTAATGAGTTTAAAGCTTACCCTACAATGTTGATAATAGATAAAAAAAATAAGATTCGCAAGATACATACCGGATTCAGCGGACCCGCAACAGACGAGTTTAATTCTTTCAAAGAGGAATTTGGTACGTTCATTGAGTTATTATTAAAAGAATAAATTATACAATTTACCAAAGCGACACAACATCACGAGAAATCCATGAACACATTCCACTATATCATTGGTTATCAATTCGATAACCACTCACTGGCATCAGATATTGACCAGAAGCTCAATCGGGTGGGTTTCCATTTTGACCATATTCATACTGGTAATGCACTATTGGATCAGAGCATAGGTGAAAGAATAATTGTTCAGTCAAAAACTTTTTTATTGTTAATAACCGACAATTTTCTGAAAGATGAGAATTGCATCTACAAGTTATTTGAGACCCTTCTAACTGCTGAAAAGCAAGGAAGAAAGTTTCATGTAGTGCTGGCCAATGGTCACTTGATTGATCCGATTTCCGGAAACATGAGAGAAATTGAGACAAAATTAAGTTCGGTTGGAGATATTTTATACTACATAAACTACTGGCAGGACAAATATCTTCAAATGAGAAAACAATACCTCGAAGAAGATAAATCCCTCCAAGTTGCAGACAATAAGCTCAAACAAGTTCGTGAAATCGCTTCTGAAATTGGAGAATTGCTTCACAAGATCAGAAATTTGAACCCAGTTACATTTGAAAATTTTGCAAAAGATCAATTTAAGTATTTCTTTGACATCTCCGGACATTCAGAGAGTTATGAGGCTTATAAAAAGATGTCAGCTTATGATGAACAAGATGCTAAAATAGAAAGGCAAGTTCAAAACATATTGCAGCAAACTGAGGGTAAGCCGGAAGAAACATCGATAGGTAAAAACTTACCCGAAGAAATTTTATTGGAGCAGATTGCCGAATCAGAAAAGGCAGTCAACACAAATCAACAGATTATAAGCTCTGAAGGCGCAAGCAGCCATTCGGAACTCAACCTTCTTGAGCAATTAAAATCTTTCAAAGACGAAATTCTGAGTACTGAAGATCAAAATAGTCAACAAACAGGAAAGCCATCCGTAAAAGAAACTGAACAAGTATTGCCCGACACAATAATAACCAGTACGGATAAAATGGATAAAATAAGAAACCTGGACAAAGAGATGTCAGAAAATTTAGGCAAACTACTATTCGATAAATTTGGTGATGTTGAATACGATGACAAATCATCTGATGACCAAGTATCGGAAAAAAAACCAACTAATATTCTTGATTCATACCGGGATCAACTAATTCAAGATCCTGACAATATTGAATTAAGGTTGGAATTGATAAAGTTGCTGATGCAAGACAACGAAAATTTCTCTGAATCTGCTGATCACCTTGAGCATATTCTTGTACTTGACAAAAACAATATCGAAGCCATTTATTTAATCGGGAAATTATCAGAATCAGTTGGTGAATATGCACTTGCCAAAACCTATTACAAAAAACTCTCTGTCCTACAACCGGATTTTCCGGGGATATTTGAAAAGTTAGCAGAAATTATCGAAAACCATTTTCCTGATGAAAAACCAGAACTAGCATATTACTATAAAAAAGCCTTTGATCACGACACAACTAATCTTGAAGCACTCGAAAAGCGTGCTGTACTTTTGTACAAATCACTTGGAAAACCCAAAAAGGCTAAGAAAATCCTCCAAAAGTTAATAAAATGGGATCCATTTCATCCCACAGCATATTATTACCTTGCTGAAATTCATTTTCAGGCGGGTGAAAAAGAAAAAGCAACCGAAGCTTTCAAAAAAGCAAAGGAAATTACCGGCAGGTTAACCTCCGAAGAGAAATTTGAACCAAACACCAATGATGAAAGTTCGAGCGTTATTTCAAAATCAAAACAATTAAATGAAACTCCTGAAAGAACATTAGCATTCGATGGACCAAAAAAAGTAGAAACTTATGTTTGTATAACAGGG